>JAFECV010000761.1 GCA_018241985.1 Pseudomonadota bacterium
CGCATCCCAGGCATCGTCGACCGCGATCGGAAAGCGGTGCTCCGGCGCGAGGCGGTAGTCGACCGAGACCACCGCGCAATGCGCCAGCTCGGCAAGGCGCCGGCACAGCACGTCGTGCGTGTCGATGCTGCCGATCGTGAACCCGCCGCCATGGAAATAAAGCAGCACCGGAAGTCGCCCCATGGACGGCGCGACCAGCCGCGCCGGGATCGCAGTGCCGTCGCGCGCCGGAATCGTGAGCTCCTGCACGCGCTCCAGCGCCGGCTTCGCGATCTCGAGCATGTCGGCGCCGGCGGCATAGGCCGCGCGGGCCTGCGCAGGCTCCATCCGGATCAACGATGTGCGTCGGGCGCGCTCGATGTGCACGAGCACGCGGCGCATCGCGGGGTCGAGCAGCCGGTGCGGGTCCGAGAGCGGATCGGGCGCTGTCGCCCTGTCCGGCATCGGCATCTCGGCGGGGGTGTTCTGCATGCGATGGTTGCGGCCGTCGATGACGGCGCAAGCCGAATCGTACAACGCGGCAAGGCCGCCGCCTCGGTATCGGTGCCGGCGTCAGCGGCTGTCCGTCGTGTGTGTGCCGGCGCCGCGCGCGTGGTCGTCGAGATGGCCGAGCATCGCGGCCAGCGAATTCGACTGCTCGTCGATGCGCTGCAGCATGGTCTTCTGCAGCTCGTCCACGCGGGTCTGCAGCTGCTGCGCGGCCTCGCTGCGCTCGCGCGACAGCCGCACCAGCTCTTCGGCGACGAAGGTCTTCAGTTCGCTGTAGCGCGACGCCTCGGCCCGCTCGGCGAGGTCGCGCTGCACCCCGAGCTCCTTGCCGTGGCGGCGGCTTTCCATCAGCATCTTCGCCTGGCCGTAGCCGATGATCACCAAGAGCAGCACCGCCAGCACCACCATCAACACCAGCAGCACCAGGCCCAGCGGTGCCTTGACCGTGCCGAACATCAGCGACAGCTCGGCCGGCTGCATCACCAGCCCCCAGTTCAATCCGACGAACGCGATGACCACGATCGCCAGCAGCAAGACCAGCAAGGTACGAATCGACATCAATGGCTCCTGCGACGCTCTCGACGCAAACCAGTATACGAGCCGACCAGGATGAAACACCCCCAGTCTCCTTGAAGGGGGCGCACCCGGCGGCCCGGCGAAGCCGGCTCCACGGGTGCCCGCGAACGGCCTGCTCCGCGGCCCCTCGAACCCGTT
>JAFECV010000762.1 GCA_018241985.1 Pseudomonadota bacterium
AAAAGTGTGAGCGCGGCCGAAAGCCCTGCGATTCCTGCGCCGATGATGACGATGCGCGGTGGCGTGCCATCGGCCAGCGACGCGCGCGGCGCCGCCAGCAATGAGGCCGCCGCCCCCGCCAGCACCGCCCGGCGCGGCACGCCTGCCCCCTGATGCTGCTGGGCCGCCCATTTGCGGCCCAGCGATTGCAGCCGGGCGAACAGGGCCGATCGAGCCATGATGCGCGCACTCCCTCACTTTGCGCGCAGTCTAGCAAGTTCCTAGGCCGGAAAGAAGCGTTCGTTCAAAGTATCGAACGCCTTCTGGAACACGTTCTGGTGGATATCGACGATCAGCTTCACGTCATCGTTCGGAGAAGCCATCCAATCCGCCGTCCAGACCGCAAATGTCTTGTTACCGGCAGTGATCGGCAGGAAGCGCGCACCCGCGTGATAGTTCAACCACGGCATCGGGCTCTGCTCGATCAGATAACGGAACTCGTGATCGGCGTCGTTCAGGTAGGTCAGCCGCTCCATGATGCGCCCGTCGCCGAACATGAAGTCGCGCACGCCGGAAATCTTGTCCGAGCGAACACCGCCGATCATCTTCATATCGCGGATATCCGGGTGCCAGGCCCCCATGCCGATGAAGTCGCGCACCCGGTCCCAGACTTTCTCCACCGGGCCGTTGATGACGGAGGAGCAGAATACCTTCGCCGGCCGCCAGCCATCCCAGCGCACGGCGCCCTCCGGCCCCGCTGCGCCCGCGCATTTCTGCACCAGCGAGGCAAGCCCGGCCTCGAACACCTGTGCCTGCATCACCGGCGCTGTCTCGCCCTCATGGCCGGGCTGGTCAAGAAAATGCGCGCTCCATTGCACGAAGGTGCGGTCGCCCGCGGTGACGGGAATCAGTTCCTTGGTCGCGCGATGGCCACTGATCGGGAACAGGTTCTCGACGAACGCGTAGCTGACGATGTAGCGGGAATCGTCCAGTGCCAGCAGCCGCTCGCTGCAGGTCGCGCCGTTGTCCACCGTGATCCGACGCACGCACCCCACGCAGTCGGCGTCGCGCCCGTCCTCGATCTCGGATTTAGCCACGCCGGGCAGCCATGTCGGCAGCCCGTTGAAGTCGCGGACCACCTTCCACACCGCTTCGACCGGCGCATCGACGATGGTGCTGGCATAGACATTCGGCATGAGCATTTCCCCCTGTGCCGTCGCC
>JAFECV010000763.1 GCA_018241985.1 Pseudomonadota bacterium
GGATCACGCGCGGCGGCATGCCCAGCAGCGGCGCCAGCACGAAGAACGCCAGCATCAGCAGGCCGAACACGACCATGAAGCGGAAAGACCAGAACACCGCGGCGACCGGCGGAACGCTGTCCTGCGCGGCCTGCCGTATCTGCTCGGGCGTTGCCTTCCCGACGTCCGGCGCGTAGCGCTGCACCAGGAAGCCGTAGCCCAGGTCCTGCTCGTGCGCCTTGAACTGCGCGAGCGCAGCCGCGTCGTGCGGCTGCTTCGACAGCGCCTGCAGCGCCTGCACCGCGGGGATGCCGTTCTCGATACGCCGTGCGGCTTGTCGCTGCAGCGTATCGAGCCCTTCGATGCTGCCGTCGATCGAGTGCGTGACCAGCAGCGACAAGACGTAGGGAATCTGCACCGCGCCCGTGTTCCGTTGCAGCGACTGGTCGGGGAAGGCGATCAGGTTGAACGGCATCGGGCCCGGCTCGCTTTTCCACAGGCCTTCCATCGCCGCGAGCTTGGTCGGCTGCGCCTGCGCCGCGACGAAGCCGAGCGCGTCGCCGAGCGTGATCACGCCGATGGTCGAGAGCACGCCGAACAGCGCGGCCATGCGGAACGAGCGCTTGGCGAGGTCGAGGTGACGCTGCTTCAGCATGTACCAGGCGCTGACGCCGGCCACGAAGATCGCCGCGGTCACGTAGCCGGCGATCGAGGTGTGCACGAATTTCGACTGCGCGTCGGGGTTGAAGATCAGCTGTTGCAGCGAGGTCAACTCCATGCGCATGGTCGCCGGGTTGAACGCCGCGCCGCGCGGATCCTGCATGAAGCTGTTGGCGACCAGGATCCACAACGCCGACAGGTTGGAGCCCAACGCCACCAGCCAGGTCACGGCCAGGTGCTGTCCTTTCGACAGGCGCTCCCAGCCGAAGATCATCAAGCCGACGAAGGTCGATTCCATGAAAAAGGCCATCAGCCCTTCGATCGCGAGCGGCGCCCCGAAGATGTCGCCCATGAAACTGGAATAAAACGACCAGTTGGTGCCGAACTGGAACTCCATGGTGAGCCCGGTGGCCACGCCGAGGGCGAAGTTGATCATGAACAACTTGCCCCAGAACTGCGTCATCTGCCGGTAGATCGGCTTGCCGGTAATGACGTAGACCGTCTCCATCGCGGCCAGCAGAAAACTCAAGCCCAGCGTGAGCGGAACGAACAGGAA
>JAFECV010000764.1 GCA_018241985.1 Pseudomonadota bacterium
CGACCCTCATGCGCCGGTCCGGCCGGTGGCCCCGCCGGTTCCACCGATCCGATGGTGCCGGCCCTCGATGGGGCTGGGCGGCGCGGCCGCGCCCGCTGCGTGCCGGCGGGTCATCGCCAGAAACGCCATCGTCAGAAGCGCCCGAGCGCCTGGACCTTCCAGGCGAGCCAGAACTTGCGCAGCGGCGTCAGGCTGATGCGCTGGTGCAGCACCGGAAAGCCGTCGCGCTCGATCTCGCGCAGCAGCGTGAGGTAGATGCTGGCCATCATCAGCCCCGGCTTTTGCGCGCGGCGGTCGACGGCGGGCAGCAGCGCCAGCGCGCGCTGGTAGGTGGCGCGTGCGCGCTCGGCCTGGAACCGCATCAGCGCGCCGAAGCGCTCGGCAAAGTCGCCGCCATCACGCCCGGGGCGCGGGCGCTCGAGGATCTCGTGCGCCTGCACGCCGAACCGCTGCAGCTCGGAGAGCGGCAGGTAGATGCGCCCGCGCATCGCGTCCTCGCCGACGTCGCGGATGATGTTGGTGAGCTGGAACGCAAGCCCGAGCTGGTGCGCATAGGCCGTGGTCTCGTCCTGGGTCTGCCCGAAGATGCGCGCCGACACCTCGCCGACGATGCCGGCGACCAGATGGCAGTAGCGCTCGAGCGCCGCGAAGTCGGCGTAGCGGGTCTGCGAGAGATCCATCGCGCAGCCTTCGACGATCGCCAGCAGATGGCGCTGTTCGACGCCAAAATCCGCCGCCGCCGGCATCAGCGCGCACATCGCCGGATGGCTGGGCTGGCCCGCGAACGAGGCGTCGATCTCCGACATCCACCATCCGAGCTTGGCGCGCGCCACGCCGGGGTCGTGCACCTCGTCGACCACGTCGTCGATCTCGCGGCAGAACGCGTAGAACGCCGTGATCGCGGCGCGGCGCGGCTTCGGCAGAAACAGGAATGCGTAGTAGAAGCTGCTGCCGGAGGCCGCCGCCCTCTGCTCGACGTACTGCGCGGGCGTCATGGGGACATTGTCACATCCGCAACGCGCGCCACTGCATGACGGCCAGATCCACTGCGGCCAGGCGGGGTCGCATGCGCAAAGTCGCGTGACCGATCGCGGCGATCTTGTCGAGGATGCGCAGGCCACCCTGCACCACGAGGCGCAGCTCCCAGCCGGCGCGGCCCGGCACGCGGTGCACCAGCGGCGCACCGCTTT
>JAFECV010000765.1 GCA_018241985.1 Pseudomonadota bacterium
ACCACGTGATCGTCGGCGCCGCGGGCGCGGTGTCGATGGCCGAGCAGGGCTGGCTGTGAAGCTGCACTCGCTCAAGGACTTAAGCGCGGTGCGCGGCGCGCTGGCCGAAGCGCGCGAGCGCAAGGCGGCTGAGGAGAGCGCACGCGCCGAGGCGCAGCGCGCAGCGGTGCGCGACCGTGACCTGTTCACGCGCGCGATCGGGCCGGTGCGGCCGGTGCGCAGCGCCCCGCGCGCCGCGCTGAAAACATCGAGGCCGGCGCCGGTCGCCGCGCACCGCGCGCGCGACGAACGCGCGGCGCTCGCGCAAGCGCTCAGCGACGAGTTCGACGTGTCCACGCTGCTCGACACCGACGAGCACCTGAGCTTTCGCCGCCCGGGCATCGGCATCGACGTGGTGCGCAAGCTCCGGCGCGGCGAATGGCGCATCCAGCGCGACATCGACCTGCACGGGCTGCGCAGCGACGCGGCGCGCGAGGCGCTGGCGGCCTTCGTCCGCGACGCCTGCCGGCAGGGCCTGCGCTGCGTGCGCGTGGTGCATGGCAAGGGGCTGGGCTCGCCCGGCAAGACACCGGTGCTGAAATGGAAGGTGCACGGCTGGCTGATCCAGAAGAACCAGGTGCTGGCCTTCGTGCAGGCGCCGCCGGCGCAGGGCGGCGCGGGCGCGCTGCTGGTGCTGCTCGGTGCGGCAAGCGCCGCGAAGGTGTAAGGTCGAGGTAAAGATGGGCGCGCCGGGCTGAACCCGGCCGCCGGATCGAAGGTCCAAGACTTCATGAGCAAGGTAGCTAGCCCCAAACCCGTGCTGAAACGAGCGCGCCTGGCCTCGCTGCTGCTGGCCTCCGCGCTGCTGGGCGGCTGCGCCGTGTACCCGCCGGCCGGCGCCGTCGCGTCCGGCACCGATGCCTACGGCAACCCGATCTACACCGCACCGTACGCCTACCCCGGCTACTCGTACTACCCGTATTACGGGTACGGCTACGGCCCGGCGTATATCGGTCCGCCGGTGTGGTTCGGCTTCGGCTGGTATGGCGGCTATCACGGCGGGCACCGCGGAGGGCACTGGAATCGCGGCGGCGGGCATTGGAGTAAGGGTGGCGGACAGGGAGGCCATGGCGGCGGACAGGGAGGCCATGGCGGCGGAAGCTGGAACGGACACGGCTGGAGCGGCGCGTCCGGCGCGCATTACTG
>JAFECV010000766.1 GCA_018241985.1 Pseudomonadota bacterium
CCGGTGATCGGGATCACCGCGAGGCCGGCGCGGCGCAGCGCGTGCAGCGCGGCCAGCGCATCGGGCGTGATCGCGCCGTCGGTGGTCAGCGTGTCGTCGATGTCGGTGAAGACGCCTACAAGGTGGCGGCGCACGTCGGCCGGCCAGCGAGCGAGCGGCAGTAAAGCGGAGGGCATGATGCAAGCACACTAGCACGCCGCGGCCGGGTGGCGGCGAGCCGTGCGGAGCGGGTTCGAATATCCTTGGGCGCGCGGTCCGCATCCGGGGGCGACGAGTCCGGAGCGCCTCTCGCGCCCGCCCAACGACCCGCGCCCCGACTGGCGGGAGGAGCCTGCAATGACTGCTTCGAGCGATGCCCTGGACTTCGACGCCCCCGAGGTGCGCCAGTTGCGCGCCGATCTCGCGCTGGCGCTACGCGCCGCGGCGCACCATGGTTTGGCGGAAGGCGTCTGCAACCATTTCAGCGTCGAGCTGCCGGACGGCTCCGGCCGCTTCCTGCTGAACCCGCGCGGGCTGATGTGGAGCGAGGTGCAGACCGACGACGTGGTGCTGGTCGACGCCCAGGGGCGGCGGCTCGCCGGGCGGCACGACGTGGAGCCGACCGCGATGTTCATCCACGCGGCCGTGCATCGCCGCTGCCGCAAGGCCTGCGTGCTGCACACCCACATGCCGTATGCGACCGCGCTGACGCTGACCGCCGGGCGCGGCCTGGACACGCGGCTCTCGCAGAACGCGATGCGCTTTCACGGCCGCACCGCGGTCGACGCGCACTACAACGGCCTCGCGCTGGATGCCGCCGAGGGCGAGCGCATCGCCGCGGCGATCGGCGGCGCGGACGTGGCGTTCCTCGGCAACCACGGCGTGATCGTCTGCGGCGCGCGCATCGCCTACGCCTACGACGACCTGTACTACCTGGAGCGCGCCTGCCAGGTCGAGGTGCTGGCGGCGTCGACCGGGCGCCCGCTCGCGCCCGCCGATGCGGGTCTGGCGGCTCAGGTCTGCGCGCAGACCGCCGCGGAGCGGCTGCAGTCCGATCTGTTCTTCGAGGCGCTGCGGCGCACGCTGTAGGGCGTTGCGGGAGCCCGCAGCCCGCCGGCCACCATGCTGCGGGCGGCGCCGGGCAGGTCGGGTATCGTCGAATGCTTCGCTGCATCCAATCAAAACCCCAAGGAGACTCCATGCC
>JAFECV010000767.1 GCA_018241985.1 Pseudomonadota bacterium
AATGACCGGTCGGGCGGGCCGGCCTCGAGCAGCAGCACCCGGGTCGCCGGATCCTCGCTGAGCCTCGACGCAAGCACGCAGCCGGCCGATCCGGCGCCGACGATGATGTAATCGAACTCCTGTGACATGAGCTTTCCGACTTGACCCTATTTTTCATTTATTTCGGAACGAAAGGTTCCGATTAATAAATATAGACAACCAAACAATGGAACGCAACGTTCCGAAATAAGTGATTTCCCTAGTGAACACCTCGCCCAACCACTCGGCCGCGTCAGGACCGAACTCGTCATCGGAGCGCAGCCTCGGGTTGCTTGCGCTGATCGCGTCTGAAGGCCGTGCGCTGTCGCTTGCCGAAATCGGCGCGCGGCTCGATCTGCCGAAAGCGACGGTGCATCGGCTGTGCAGCCAGCTGCTCGGCAGCGGCTGGCTGATCCGCGACGTCGACGAGCGCTCGTTCAGCGTCGGCCCGGCGCTGCGCCGCATGGCGCTCGACACGCTGAACAACGGCGTGCTGCGAGGGCTGCGCCACGCGGTGCTCGAGCAACTGGTCGCGCAGGTCGGCGAAACCTGCAACTTCACCGCACTCGACGGCGCGAAGGTGATCTACCTGGACCGGGTCGAGGCACCCTGGCCGTGGCGATTGACGCTGGACGTCGGCACGCACGTGCCGCTGCACTGCACCGCCAGCGGCAAGCTTTTTCTGGCGATGCTCCCCGGCGCGCAGCGCGACGCGCTGATCGACGGGATCGCGCTCGAAGCGATGACGCCGACGACGATCACCTCGCCCGCGGCGCTGCGCGCCGAATGCGAGGTCATCGCCGAGCGCGGCTATTCGACCGATCGCGAGGAATTCATCGCCGGCCTGAACGCTGCCGCGGTGCCGGTGCGCGACGCGCAGGGCCGCACCCGTGCCGCGATCGCGGTGCACGCGCCGAGCACGCGCATGTCGCTGGACACCCCGCTGCCGCAGCTGTCCGCGCTGCAGGCCGCGGCCAGCCGGATGTCCGCGCTGCTCTGAATCGCCGCGGCGCGTAAAGCGACAGGTGCGTTGCCAGGTCGAGAGGCCGCGGAGCAGGCTTGTGCCAAGACCGCCGCGGATCGGGCTATGCCCGGCCGCTGGCGGTGCCCCCTTGCAGGGGGCTGAGGTCTGCGGCTCCAGACCTGCCTGCGCAGGTCTGG
>JAFECV010000768.1 GCA_018241985.1 Pseudomonadota bacterium
AGCGCCACACGTTCGGCGAGGTCTGCTTCCAGCTCGTGGCCAGCGCCGGCGCCAGGGTCAGGTCCTTGTTGCGCCCGGTCAAGCCCTCGTACATGTTGCCGTCCACGGAAAGCTGCAACGTCTCGTTGAGCGAGTGCGGGTCCATCGACAGCGCATCGCCCTGGTCGGCGACCCGCAAGGTTTGCGCGGATACTACAAAACTTGTAGCGGACAGTGCGCAAACGACGGCGACTGCAAGCAGGTTTGACTTGAATTTCACAGCGAACTCCTTGGGACAAGAAAAAAGGAAACCAGAACTAAGCAGCCGCCGGCGGATGCACCGGCATGGCCTGCTCCACCAGGCTGGCATGCAGCGCCGCGCCCAACGGAAGAATGTCGTCATTGAAGTCGTAGCGGCTGTTGTGCAAAAAACAGCTGCCCACGCCGTTCTCGGCGCCCTGGCCAATGCGCAGGTAGGCTCCGGGCTTGACCTGCAGCATGAACGAGAAGTCTTCCGCGCCCATGCTGGGCTCCAGGTCGCGCACCACATGGTCGGCGCCCAGCAGCGACTCGGCCACGTCGGCGGCAAACCCGGCCTCGTCGGTCGAATTGATGGTGGCGGGGTAGACGCGCTCGTACTTCACGCTGGCGGACGCGCCAAAGCCCAGCGCCACCGCGCTGCACAGGTCGTGCAGGCGCTGCTCGACCATGTCCTGCACCTCGGAGTTGAAGGTGCGCACGGTGCCCACCAGCGTGGCCTTGCCGGGAATCACGCTGAACGCCCCCATGTCGCCCGCCTGCATCGCGCACAGGCTGATCACGGCGCTGTCGATCGCCCGCACATTGCGCGCCACGATGCTTTGCACGGCCGTGATGATGTGGGCGGACACCAGCACCGGATCGATCGTCATGTACGGGTGCGCGCCGTGTCCGCCGCGGCCCGTGACCTCGATCGTGATGCGGTCGGCTGCCGCCATCATGGGGCCGGGATTGACGCCCACTGTGCCCGGCCGCATGGACGGCCAGTTGTGCATACCGTACACGGCCTGCACCGGGAAACGGTCGAACAGGCCGTCCTCGATCATGACGCGCGCGCCGGCGAAGCCTTCCTCGCCGGGCTGAAAAATCAGCACGGCCGTGCCGTCGAAGTTGCGCGTCTCGCACAGGT
>JAFECV010000769.1 GCA_018241985.1 Pseudomonadota bacterium
ACCGAGAACGCTTTGCACGGACCGATGCAGGCGGTGGAGCCTTCACGATGAGCCGCACCGGCTATTTCACTCACCCCGATTGCCGTCTGCACGACATGGGGCCCGGGCATCCCGAATGCCCGCAGCGGCTCGATGCGATCGCCGACCGCCTGCTCGTGACCGGCGTGCTCGACGCCGTGGAGCAGCGCGAGCCGACGCCGGCGAATCTCGGCGAACTGCTGCTGGCGCACGGCAGGCGCCATGTGGCGGCGCTGCGCGGCCTGTCCGAGATGCTGGCCGAGGAGACCGCGGCCGGCGGGCCGGGCCGCTATTCGCTCGACCCCGACACCTCGATGAACGGCGCGACCTACCACGCCGCGCTGCTGTCGGCCGGCGCCGCGATCGACGCGGTGGACGCGGTGCTGGCCGGCGAGCTGGAGAACGCGTTCTGCGCGACGCGCCCGCCGGGCCATCACGCGACGCGCGATCAGGCGATGGGGTTCTGCTTTTTCAGCAACGTCGCGATCGCCGCGAAGTACGCGCTCGAGCGGCATGGGCTGGAGCGGGTCGCGGTCGTCGATTTCGACGTGCACCACGGCAACGGCACCGAGGACATCCTCGCCGGCGACGAGCGCGCGCTGATGGTCGGCTTCTTCCAGCATCCGTTCTACCCGTACAGCGGCGCCGAGCCGCGCGGCGCGAATATGCTGAACCTGCCGGTGCCCGCCTACACCCGCGGCATGGCGATCCGCGAACTGGTCGACACGATGCTGCTGCCGCGGCTCGACGCGTTCGCGCCGCAGCTGATCCTCATCAGCGCCGGCTTCGACGCGCACCGCGAAGACGACCTCGGCCAGCTCGGCCTGGTCGAGCAGGACTACGCCTGGATCACCGGGCGCGTGAAAGACGTCGCCGAGCGTCATGCGAACGGGCGCATCGTCTCCTGCCTCGAAGGCGGCTACAACCTCGATGCGCTGGCGCGCAGCGTGGAGGCTCATCTGCGGGTGCTCGCCGGAGTCTAGATGAACCCACCCCCAGGCTGCGCGCACTGCGTGTCGCTTCGCCAACCCCCTGCGAGGGGGCACCGCCAGCGGCCGGGCCAAGCCCGATCCGCGGCGGTCGCTTGCACGGCCTGCTCCGCGGCCACTCGAACCCGTTTTATGC
>JAFECV010000076.1 GCA_018241985.1 Pseudomonadota bacterium
TCGACCCACCACGCCGGCTTCGCGCGATTCGCGGCGATCACCTGGAAAAAGCGGCCGAAGTAGTTGCGCGGACCCAAAGCCGCAAGCTGGCGCTCCAGCTCGGACCAGTCGAACCCGTAGGTCTCGGCGAGCGCCAGCAGCTTCGCCGGCAGCGACACGTAGCGCCAGTAGACGAACAACTTGTCCAGCATGATGAGCGCGGTCAGCACGGCCAGCACCAGCAACGGATACACCATCGCTCCGCCGAATTTCAGCGCCTGCACGGCTTGTCGGATGTCTTCCATGGAATATCTCTCTCGATGATGGTCAGAAAAGCTTGGCTAGGCCGACGTAGATGCCGCGGCGCGGCCCGAACTGCGGCGCGCCGACGCCGATGCCGCTGCCGTCGCGCAGCTCGTACACGCGGTCGAACAGGTTGACGATCGCGATCCGGGCCTCGATCGTCCCCAGGCTCTCGGTCCGGAACCGGCGATTGGCGCCGACGTTGACCTGCACGTACGCGGGCAGCTGGTCGGTATTGGCGAAGCCGCTTCGCAGCCCGCTTCCGAACAGCGCGTCCGCGGTGTACTGGGTGCCCTGCCACTTGTACGCGAGACCCGCCGACGCGGTCCAGGTCTGGTCGTGGTCGGTGTGCACCCAGTGGTCGGCGATGTAGGCCAGTTCCGCCGGATCGAAGTTGAACTGCGCCGAATCGACGCCGCGCGCCAGGCTGGTGGTGCGCGCCAGGTTGGCGTAGGCCGACAGCCGGTCGGTCTTGTAGCTCGCGGTCAGCTCCACCCCGTAGATCAGGCCCTGCGCATAGTTGAACGGCGTGAAGACCAGCGCCTGGCCGAACTGGCCCTCGTCGATCAGGTTGGTCACGCGCTTGTAGAACGCATCGATGCCGACATTCGCCGCGGGCGTGATCTGGTGCGACACGCCGAAGTCGAAGTAGTGCGAGCGCTCGGGCTGGACCGGGTCGTTCTGCGACGTGGCGGGGGCGGCCGACGTCCCGGCGAACAGCGCGAGGTTCGGCGACGAGACCAGTTCCGTCGGCGGCGGCGTGAAGTAGCGCGCGTAGCCGGCATGGATCGTGGTCCGAGGGGTGGCCTTGTAGACCACGCCCAGGCGCGGGCTGATCTGCCCTGCCGTCACGAACTCGTCCATCCGGTCCGCGCGCAGCCCGTAGTTCAGCGTCAGGCGGTCGCTGATGCGCCATTCGTCCTGCGCGTACAGCCCGAACAGCTTGTTGCCGTTCTTCGCGTTGCCGTCGACGATCGTGAACGGCGCGCCGTCGACGTCGCCGTTGGCATTCACCGGAAAGACGGTGGAGCTGTTGTCGGAGCGATCGTTCTCGGTGCTCGCGAACAGACCCATGCGGATCGTGTGCGCGTCGTTCAGCCGGTAGGTGCCGTCCGCCTGCACGCCGTTGCTGAAGCTGCTGCGGAGCACGTCGGAGGCGACGCCGTTGAACACCAGGTCGCCGATCGGATCGGGCGTGAAGTGCACGCTGGTGTAGCGCGAGAACAGCGACACCTGGTAGTCGAACTTCGGCCCGGCCGAGCTTTGCAGCGAAACGATCCCGTAGCGATTGGTCTCCCGCTGGTTCTCGTCGAGCGCCGCCGAATCGAAGTTCGGCGCCAGCACGCCGAACCCGTTGCCGTTCGGGTCGACCGGCTGCCCTGGGTTGTTCGGGATCTGGAACTTGCCGTCGTAGCTGCCGAACATCGCGGACAGGCGGGTCGTCGGATCGATCAGGTACGACAGGTAGCCGAAGCCCTTGGCCTGGTTCGTGCGGTCGTGGATCGCGTTGAAGCCGGGGGCGGGATTTTCGATGCCGGCGTCGCTGGCCAACAGCGAACCCGTCACGTAATAGCTCAGGTTGCCCTTGGTATTGCCGTACTCGATGCTGGGGCTGAAGGTGCCGTGGCTGCCGCCGTACAGGTCGATGCGCCCGCCCTGCTCGATCTGGCGCCTGGTGTCGATCTCGATCACCCCCGCCGTGCGGTAGCCGTACTGCGCCGGCAGCGCGCCGGTCAGCAGGTCCACGCTCTGCGCGAACCGGGTGTCGAACGCCTGGCCGAAGCCGGTGATCCCCTCGGGAAGGATCACGCCGTCGACGCGGTATTGCAGGTTGCCGTGGTCGCCGCGCACGTGCAACTGCCCGAACGAATCCTGCGCCACGCCCGGCGCCTGCAGCAGCACCTGGTTGAACGAAGTGTCCTCGCCCTGCGGCATCGAGTCGACGTCGCCCGCGCCGAGCCGGTAGACGCTGCCGCCGGTCGTCGGCGACAGGCCGCTGCGGGCCCGGTTGAGGCGTTCGGCCGCAACGCTGATCTCCAGCGCGCCGGTCGCCGCCAGCGTGAGCCGGGTCGCCGGCACGGCGCTGCCGGTCACGCTGACGATGGCCGTGCCGGTCTGAAATCCGGCCTTGTCGGCGACGATCGCATAGACCCCCGGCGCCGCGCCGGTGAAAACGAAATGCCCGGCAACGTCGCTCTGCGCATGGCCGACCACGCGGCCGTCGCGGGTCTTCAGGCCGAGGGTCGCGCCGGCCAGCGGCTTGCCCAGCGCGTCCTGCACGACGCCCTGGATGTCCGCGGCGGCCGCGGGCGTGACGCACGCCGCGAGCGCGACCGCGATCCCGGCCGGCGCCACCACGCCGGCCATTGCTCTCTTTTTCAATGACATGAACCACTCCAATGCACGGAACGCGCCGCCCCGGCTGATGCGGGGCGGCGCAAAACGCTCTGCGGAAAGAAAGGCGCGAAGCTAAAGAGCTTGCGGAGGAGCGCGGGAGTGGTAGCTGGCCAGCGGGAACGAGAGCAGCCTGATCCGCGGCTGCCACAGGGACAGCACGTAGATCACGCGCAGGAACGCGGCCGGAAGGCTCGGGGTCGGCGGCTGGAAGTCGAGGGGCTGGTGCGCCGCGACCTGGCACAGGCCGCAGTGCGGATCCGGTGCATCGTCCCGATGGTGATGCCACGCTTCAGCGCAGGTCAGCGCCAGGAAGCACAGCAGCACGACCGCCAGCAGCCCGTGGCGCCAGCCGCGCACCGCATGCCGCAATGCACGCCTGCGAGCGCGAAGCGGTGTCCCGGCGGCATCATGCCGGGACACCCGCGGCGAGCCGGCCGCGGAAAGCGCCGGCAGTCGACCGGCCCGCGGACCGAGCGCCCGGGGCGGCGCCATGCGCGCTCCGGGCGTACCGGCGACATCGGCGGCAGTGACAGCGCTGTCCTTCATCATCGAGCCGGCAACCCGGGCACGGCATTGTGGCAGATGCAACCGCGCACCGGTTCTTCTTTCAACCTCGTTTGCACACGGCGGATCGCCTTCGGCAGTCACCCTACAATCGATCGTTCGTCCCGACAACCCGAGTGTTCCGGTCATGTGCGGTGCTCGCATCGGCGGCCGGCGCCGCTCCCGTCGTTCGAGGCGCCAAGTAACGAGAGCCCGGCGCATGCGTCCGACCCCTGCCCCCACCCCCGCGATACCGCCGTCTCCGATCGGCGTGTTCGACAGCGGCATCGGCGGCCTGAGCATCCTGCGCGCGCTGCGTGCGCAGCTGCCGAACGAGAGCTTCGTCTACCTGGCCGACAGCGGTCACGCGCCGTACGGCGAGCGCGGCGACGCGCACGTGATCGCTCGTGCCCGCGCGCTCACGCACTGGCTGCGCGACCGTGGCATCGGCCTGCTGGTGGTCGCCTGCAACACCGCGACCGCCGCGGCGATCCATCTGCTGCGCGCCGAGCATCCGGAGCTGGCGATCGTCGGCGTCGAGCCTGCCCTCAAGCCCGCGCTCGCGCTGACGCGCACCCGGCGGATCGGCGTGATGGCCACGCGCGGCACGCTGGCGAGCAGCAAGTTCGCCGCGCTGCGGCGCTCGCTCGAGGACCGCGCCGAGTTCGTCTGCCAGCCCTGCGACGGTCTCGCCGACGCGATCGAGCATTGCGCCGGCAGCGGCGAGGATTCCGGCGTTTCTACGAAATTGATAGCACTCTGTGAAGAGTACACGGGCGCCATGGGCCGATTTGGCACTGAATCCGGACAGATCGACACGCTCGTGCTCGGCTGCACGCACTACCCGTTTGCCGAAACGCAACTGCGCGCGCTGGTCGGGTCGCAGGTGGCGCTGGTCGATCCGGGCGACGCGGTCGCGCGCCAGGCCGGCCGGCTGCTGCTGGGACTGCGCGGCGATGGTGACTCGGCGGCGCCTTTGCCACAGCGCCCGGGCCGCGTCACGCTCTGTGCAACCGGCGAGCCCGGGCTGCTGCGGGCTGCGGCGGCGCAGTGGCTGGCGCTGCGCCCGAATGTCGAGATGCTACATGTCTGATAGCAGCATGTCCGCATTACACGGTCGTTTGCGGCCTAAAACACCGAAAAAATCGGTGCATGCCACGGCGCTGCGTGCGCCGCGGCCGGCAGACGCCGCAGTGGCCGCGGCGACGGATCCGACCGCGCCCGAAGACTGGCAGGCGCTGCTGCGCGAGGTGCGCGCCTGCACGCTGTGCGCCGCGCATCTGCCGCTCGGTCCTCGGCCGGTGCTGCAGTTGCATCCGCAGGCGCGCATCCTGATCGCGAGCCAGGCGCCGGGGCGCAAGGTACACGAATCGGGCGTTCCGTTCGACGACGCGAGCGGCGATCGCCTGCGCGACTGGATGGGCATCACGCGCGAGCAGTTCTACGACGCGCGGCGGATCGCGATCGTGCCGATGGGGCTGTGCTATCCCGGCCCGGGCCCGCACGGCGACCTGCCGCCGCGGCCCGAGTGCGCGCCGAAGTGGCGCGAGCGGCTGCTCGGCCAACTGAAGAACCTCGAGCTGACGCTGGTGATCGGGCAGTATGCGCACGCCTGGCACCTGGGCGAGCGCCGAGTCTCGGTGACCGACGCGGTGCGCGGCTGGCGCGACCACTGGCCCGCGCTGCTGCCGCTGCCGCACCCGAGCGGGCGCAACAACATCTGGCTGCGCCGCAACCCGTGGTTCGAAGCCGAGCTGCTGCCAGCATTGCGGCGCCGGGTCGCGCAGGCGCTGGCCGGCCGCGACCGGCCGCGCCGGCGCGCGGGGCGTATCGCCCGGGCCCCTTCCCCCGGGGAGCGACGTCATGGATAGCGACCGCAACGCCGCACCGAACGCGCGCCAGAGCGTCGGGCTGGCGACCAAGCTGATCGCGGTGGTTTCGCCGTTCCTGGTGCTGGCGATGCTGATGATCGGCGCGACGCTGTGGATGTCGTGGCGGCTCGACGGCGGCGCCGCCGCGCTGAACGAGGCGGGGCGGCTGCGCATGCAGGCGTACCGGATGAGCATGGAGGTTGGAACCGCCGGCATGGCGGCAGACCGTGCCGATGCCGAGGCCACGCTGGCACGGCACGCGGCGCAGTTCGACGCCAGCCTGCGCTTGCTCACCCAGGGGGATCCGGAGCGTGACCTGGCGATGCCGTCCGACCCGACCGTGCAGAGCCGTCTTGCTGCCATCGAGCGTGCCTGGGCGCGTTGGCGCGCGCGCTGGATCGTGCCGGCCGCGGCAGCATCCGCATCGGCACCGGCCGAGCTCGGCGCCGACACCGCCGCGTTCGTGCAGGACATCGATGCGCTGGTCGGCAGCATCCAGGCCCACATGCAGCACTGGACCGCGCTGCTGCACCTGCTGCAACTGGCGATGATGGGAGTGCTCGGCGCCGGCACCATTGCACTGATCTATTCCAGCTACGTGTTCGTGCTCGAGCCGGTCGCGCTGCTGCAGCGTGCGACCAAGGGCATCCAGGGCGGCGACTTCGCCGTGCGCGTCGACCGCGTGTCGCAGGACGAATTCGGCACGCTCGCACGGGGCTTCAACGAGATGGCCGAGCATCTGCAGACCGCGTACCGGACGCTGGAGAGCCGGGTCGCGGCCAAGACCGCCGAACTGCAGGACAAGACCGGCCGGCTCGAGAGCCTGTACCAGGTCAGCCTGCTGGTGAGCCGCGCGAATTCGCTCGAGGCGCTGGCGAACGGCTTTGTGCAGAGCATCCGCCGCATCGCGCATGCGGACGGGGTCGCGCTGCGCTGGGCCCATGCCGGCAGCGACCGCTACCTGATGCTGGCCTCCGAGGGGCTTCCCAGCTTTCTGCTCGACGCGGAGCAATGCATCCACGCCGGCGACTGCTACTGCGGCAGCGCCGACCAGTTGCCGGCGCCGCGCATCGCACCGATCATCCCGATCGCCACGGACCGGACGCTGCATTGCGTGCGCGCCGGCTTCGAGACCGTGCTGAACCTGCCGGTCCGGGTGCATGCGCGCGTGGTCGGCGAGGTCGACCTGTTCTTCCACGCCCGCGTGACGCTGTCGGCCGAAGAGCGCTCGCTGCTGGAAACCCTGAACAGCCACTTTGCGGCGGCGATGGAGAACCTGCGGCTCGATGCGCAGGAAAAGGAGGCCGCCGTGTCGCAGGAGCGCAGCCTGCTCGCGCGCGAACTGCACGATTCGATCGCGCAGTCGCTGGCGTTCCTGAAGATCCAGGTGCAACTGCTGCGCGAGGCGTTCGACGCGCGCGACCAGAAGCAGATGGAGCAGGTGCTGGGCGAGATCGACGCCGGCGTGCGCGAGAGCTACGCCGACGTGCGCGAGCTGCTGGTGCATTTCCGCACCCGGGCGAACGACGAGGACATCGAGATCGCGCTGACCTCGACGCTGCAGAAGTTCGAGCGCCAGAGCGGCTTGCGCGCGACGCTGCGCACCAGCGGCTACGGCGTTCCGCTGCCGGCGGACGTGCAGATCCAGATCCTGCACATCGTGCAGGAGGCGCTGTCGAACGTGCGCAAGCACGCGCAGCCGTCCCAGGTCTGGGTCGACGTGCAGCAGCAGCCGGTCTGGCGTTTCGAGGTGCGCGACGACGGCGTCGGCTTCGACGTCGCCGGCCGCAGCCCGGACGACACCCACGTGGGCCTGCGCATCATGGCCGAGCGCGCCGAGCGCATCGGCGCCCGGCTCGAGGTCTCGTCCCGGCCCGGCGCCGGAACCTCGACCGTGCTGACCCTGCCGCCGCTGCCGAGCGCGGCGGCCCGAACCCGCGAGGACGGCGCGACCGCCGCCGCGCAGCAATAACGCGCCCGCACGAGCCATCCGCCATGACCGACCCGCAGAACGAGCGCATCCGCATCCTGGTCGTCGACGACCACACGCTGTTCCGGCGCGGCCTGACCGCGCTGCTGGCACGCGAGGCGCGCTTCGAAGTCGTCGGCGATGCGGCCGATGCCGGCGAGGCGCTGCGGCGCGCGCGCGAGCTCGCCCCCGACCTGATCCTGCTCGACAACCACCTGCCCGGCGTCAGCGGAGTCGACGCGCTGCCCGGCCTGCGCGAGGCCGCGCCGCAGGCGCGGGTGCTGATCCTCACCGTCAGCGAGGACGAGCGGGATCTCGCCGCCGCGCTGCGCGGCGGCGCCTGCGGCTACCTGCTCAAGACTATCGACGGTGCCGACCTGGCGACGGCGATCGACCGCGCGATGAAGGGCGAGAGCATCATCGCCGACGAGATGACCGGCAAGCTGGTGGCTGCGTTCAGGGGCGCAACCGGCGCGCCGCCGCCCGGTGCGGATCCGGGCAGCGGCTCCTCGCCGTTCGACGCGCTGTCGCCGCGCGAGCTCGAGATCCTGCGCGCCATCGCGCAGGGCGCGAGCAACAAGGAAATCGGCCGAAACCTCGGCATCGCCGAAGCCACGGTGAAGAACCACGTGCAGCAGGTGCTGCGCAAGCTCGGGGTGAGCTCGCGCGTGCACGCGGCGGTTATCGCAACCGAAGCCGGCCTGAGTTGATCCAGCGCAAATGGCGCGCGATCGGGCGCGCCGGTGGTTCCGAAGAACTACCCGGCGCTTGCGCCCCTCATCCTTTCGAATGACCGCGGTAGGTCCGCCAGGGGATGGTCGAAGCCCCTGGTAAACCCTAGAGTCATGGGCAACCAGAACAACCGATCGGCCTGCCATGACCCGGGAAAGACAAGCCCTCTCCGTGCTTATCGTCAGCACGCTGGCATTCACCGTGTGCTTCACGGTCTGGATGATGTTCGGCGTGATCGGCATCCCGATCAAGAAGACGCTCGGCCTCAACGCCACCGAGTTCGGCCTGCTCGCGGCCACGCCGGTGCTGACCGGCTCGCTGGTGCGCGTGCCGCTGGGCATGTGGACCGACAAGTTCGGCGGCCGCATCGTGATGCTGGTGCTGCTGCTGCTCTGCATCGTGCCGGTCTACCTGATCTCGCGGGCCACGCAGTACTGGCAATATCTGGTACTCGGGCTGTTCGTCGGCCTGGCCGGCGGCTCGTTCTCGGTCGGCACTCCGTACGTGGCGCGCTGGTTCCCGAAGGACCGCCAGGGACTCGCGATGGGCATCTACGGCGCCGGCAACTCGGGC
>JAFECV010000770.1 GCA_018241985.1 Pseudomonadota bacterium
GCACGACGCGCACCACGAGGTGATGGAATGCTTGGGGTCGATGATGTGGGAAAGCCAGCGCGCCGGCCGCCCGCCCGACGGCGCCGCCTACATCGCCTGCGTGCAGCAGCGCGCGACCCGCGATTGACGCGCCGCGCAAGGCCGTGCACCCATGAAAAAGCCCGCCGAGGCGGGCCTTGTTTCCATCCGGGCCGCGCGCGGCCCGACGCGATGCCGGTTACTGGAAGCGCGACTCCGCGACCGTCTTCAGGTTGCCGTCGAGCGAGCCGATGTAGTCGGCCAGCGCCTTCAGGTCGGCGTCCGACAGCGTCGCGACCATGCCGCCCATGATCGGGTTGCCGCGGCCGAAGTTCGGGTTGCCCTTGGTCTTGTACTGGCGCAGCGCGGCGAGCAGGTAGCTCGCGTGCTGGCCGGCCAGTTCCGGATAGGTCGGCGCGATCGGGGTGGAGAAGTTCGCGCCGTGGCAGGCGGCGCAGTTCGCCTTCGCGAGGATCGCGGCGACCTTCGGACCCGGCTCGATGTTCGGCTTCGGGGGGAGCTTCTGCGCCGGCCCGGCCTGGGTGCTGTAGTAGGCCGCGAGGTCGGCGATGTCCTGGTCGGTCAGCGGCGCGGCGATCGCGCGCATCGTCGGGAACCTGCGCTCGCCCTTCTTGTACTCGTGCAGCGCCGCTTCGATGTACCCCGCGCCCTGCCCGGCGAGCTTGGGCACCTCGTACACCTCGGGGAAGCTCGCCTTGTACTCGGGGATGCCGTGGCAGCCGATGCACATCGACGCCTTGGCCTTGCCGGCCGCTGCGTCGCCCTTGAGGTCCTGCGCCAGCGCGACGGTGGTCACGCAAGCGACAGACAAAGCCAACGCGGCGGTCAACAGCTTATTCATTTTTCGCGCACAATCCGATGAGGTATTGGAGCCAGTCGTCCGCGGCGATTATATGCACGCCCAGCGCCCTCCACCCCATTCCACAGCGAATCCGCCCACGCGGCGCGGCCATTCCCCTATTTGGATCGCACCCCGATGAAGTTCCAAGGCTCCAAGAATTACGTCGCCACCCAGGACCTGATGCTGGCGGTGAACGCGTCGATCACGCTCAAGCGCCCGCTGCTGGTCAAGGGCGAACCGGGCACCGGCAAGACCATGCTGG
>JAFECV010000771.1 GCA_018241985.1 Pseudomonadota bacterium
CCATTGACGCAAATCAACACTTGAACGGTGTGGCTAAAGCAAGATCCGGGGCAGGGGGCCGCGTCGATGCGATGGTCCGGAGCCGCGCAAACGCCGTCCGGCAGTCAGGAGCGAAGCGCATCAAGACGGAAGTTCAAACAATGAAGATATTGCTCGCTGTAGACGGTAGTCGGTACACCAAGCGCATGCTGGCCTATCTGGCGGTGCATGAGGAGTGGTTCAGTCCGGATTATGAATACACGGTCTTCCACGGCGTGCTGGCACTGCCGCACCGGGCGGCGGCGTTTGCCGGGCCGGAACTGGTTCGGGGCTACTACGATGACGACGCCGAAGCGGTCTTCAGACCGATCCGGATCTTCCTGAAGCGCCGGGGCATCGAAGCGAATTTCGTCCACAAGATCGGCCATCCGGCCGAGAACATTGCCAAGCTGGCCGAGAAAGGCAAGTTCGACCTGCTGGTGATGGGTTCGCGCGGCCACGGTGCCCTTGCGGGCCTCGTGCTCGGTTCGGTCGCGACGAAGGTCCTGGCCCAGTGCTCCACTCCGGTGCTGTTGATCCGGTAAGCGTTGCTGATCTGCTGTGGACATTCGTTTGGCCGAGAATAAATCTGTGTCGTCTCCCGGCGAGGTACCTACGCCGTCTGGTTTGACTGGCGCCGAAGCCGCGCACCGCCTGGCTGCCGACGGCCCCAATGTGCTGCCGGGCAGCGCGCCCAAGTCCACCTGGGCCATCGTGCAGGGCGTGCTCACCGAACCCATGTTCCTGATGCTGCTGGCCGCCGGCGGCATCTACCTGGCGCTGGGCGACCGCGCCGAGGCGCTGTTCCTGCTCGGCTTCGTCTTCGTCGTGATCGGCATCACGCTGGTGCAGGAGCGCAAGACGCAGCGTGCGCTCGAATCGCTGCGCGACCTGTCGGCCCCGCGTGCACTGGTGCTGCGCGACGGCCACGAGCAGCGCATTGCGGGGCGTGATGTGGTGCGCGGCGACCTGCTGGTGCTGCACGAGGGCGACCGCATCGCCGCCGACGCGCAACTGCTGGATGGCCAGCTCGAAGTCGATGAATCGCTGCTCACCGGCGAGGCAGTGCCGGTGGCCAAGCTGCCCGCAGCGCAGGACGAGCCGGCGTCCGCAGACGTGGGGG
>JAFECV010000772.1 GCA_018241985.1 Pseudomonadota bacterium
GACTTCCTGAGCGATTTGCAGTCGCTGTTCCTGCCCGGCTGACGCGGCAGGGCCGGCGCCGGTTTCAGCCTTGCTGACCGAGCAGCAGGTACTCCATGAGTGCCTTCTGCACGTGCATCCTGTTCTCTGCCTCGTCCCACACGACCGATTGCGGGCCGTCGATCACCTCGGCCTCGACTTCCTCGCCGCGGTGCGCCGGAAGGCAGTGCATGAACAGCGCATCGGGCTTCGCGGCGCGCATCATGTCCTGGTCCACGCACCAGTCGTTGAAGGCCTTTTTGCGCGCCTCGTTCTCGGCCTCGTAGCCCATGCTGGTCCAGACGTCGGTGGTCACCAGGTCGGCGCCTGCGCAGGCGTCCATCGGGTTTGCGAAGACCTTGTAGCTGCCGCTGGAGCGGATGCCGGCCACCGACTGGTCCACCTCGTAGCCGCTGGGCGTGCTCACGTGCACGGTGAAGCCCAGGATGTCGGCCGCCTGCAGCCAGGTGTTGGCCATGTTGTTGCCGTCGCCGACCCAGGCCACGGTCTTGCCTCTGAGGAAGGCCGGGTCCGGCTTTCCCTGCGGATTCGCGCCGCGGTGCTCGAGCAGGGTGAACAGGTCCGCGAGGATCTGGCACGGGTGGAATTCGTTGGTCAGGCCGTTGATCACCGGCACGCGCGAGTGCGCGGCGAACGCTTCGATCTTGGTCTGCTCGAAGGTGCGGATCATCACCAGGTCGACCATGCGGCTGATCACCTTGGCGCTGTCCTCGATCGGCTCGGCGCGCCCGAGCTGGCTGTCGCCGGTGGTCAGGTGCACCACGCTGCCGCCGAGCTGGTACATGCCGGCCTCGAAGCTCACGCGGGTGCGCGTCGACGCCTTCTCGAAGATCATCGCGAGCGTGCGGTCGGTCAGCGTCTGGTGCCGCTCGTACGCCTTGAACTTGCGCTTGATCAGCGCCGCGCGCTCGAACAGGTAGGCGTATTCGTCGGCTCCGAAGTCCGAGAACTGCAGGTAGTGCTTCATGTCAGTTCTCCATGATGCGTGGCGACTTCCGCGACGCATGAAACCCAAAGGAGCGAAGGGCCGCGGAGCAGGCCGTTCCAGCGACCGCCGCGGAGCGGGCTTGGCCCGGCCGCTGGCGGTGCCCCCTTGCG
>JAFECV010000773.1 GCA_018241985.1 Pseudomonadota bacterium
CATCGGCGCCATCGACGGCATTTGCGCCGGCGCCGGCGCCATGATGGCGCTGGCTTGCGATATGCGCTACGGCACGGACAAGACCAAGACCGCCTTCTTGTTCACCCGCGTGGGCCTGGCCGGCGCCGACATGGGCGCCTGCGCGCTGCTGCCGCGCGTGATCGGCCAGGGCCGCGCCAGCGAGCTGCTGTACACCGGCCGCGCCATGACGGCGCAAGAGGGCCTGGCCTGGGGCTTTTTCAACGCCCTGCATGACGCCAGCGAACTGGTGGCCAAGGCCCAGGCCATGGCGCACGAGCTGGCCGCCGGCCCCATGTTCGGCCACGCCATGACCAAGACCATGCTGCAGCAGGAATGGGCCATGACCATCGAGCAGGCGATCGAGGCCGAAGCGCAGGCGCAGGCGATCTGCATGCAGACGCAGGACTTCCGCCGCGCGTACGAGGCCTTTGCGGCCAGGCAAAAGCCGGTTTTCAGGGGCGATTGATGAGCCACGGCGTGATGCAACCGACCCTCTTGCGTCCCTCGGTGGCTCATCTGGCGCTGCCGTTCTTCGACGACGCGCATCGCCGCATCGCCGCCGCGCTGCCGGACTGGGCGAACGCACAGGCGGTCGACGAGTCCGACGACCGCGCCGCCTGCCGCGACTGGGTGCGGCGCTTGGGGCAGGGCGGCTGGCTGCGCTACTGCGTGGCGGCAAAGCATGGCGGCGCGCTGGATCAGCTCGATTCGCGCGCGCTGGTGGTGCTGCGCGAAACGCTGGCCTTCTACTCCCCGCTGGCCGACTTCGCGTTTGCGATGCAGGGCCTGGGCAGCGGCGCGATCTCGCTGGCCGGCACGCCGTCGCAGCAGTCGGCCTATCTGCCCGCGGTGGCGCGTGGCGACAAGATCGCGGCCTTCGCGCTGTCGGAACCGGATGCAGGTTCCGACGTCGCTGCTATGAAAACAGAAGCTACCCGTCAAGGAAAGACGCAGGCTGGCGGCCTAAAAGACTCTGAATCGAAGGCGTGGCGCCTGTCCGGCACCAAGACCTGGATCAGCAACGGCGGCCTGGCCGACTTCTACTGCGTGTTCGCGAAGACCGAGCCGCAGGCCGGCAGCCGCGGCATCACCGCCTTCATCGTGGACCGGGGCGCT
>JAFECV010000774.1 GCA_018241985.1 Pseudomonadota bacterium
ATTCAAACGCCCCAAACTTTATCGTTTCGTGCCCGCGTTGCGGAAGAACGCTTACGGCAAGGTGCTCAAGACCGCACTGCGCGAAACGCTCAACAAACCCGATGAGGAGGAAAGAACATGAACGCCCCTCCCGCTGCCAACAAGCTTGCCGGCAAGACCGCCCTGGTCACCGGCTCGACCCAAGGCATTGGCCTTGCCATCGCCCGCAGTCTGGCGAGCGCGAACATGCGCATCGCGGTGCATGGCCTGGCGACACGCGCCGCGGGCGAGGCCGTCGCCGAAAGCCTGAAGCGCGATGGCGCGATGGAGGCGCGTTTCTTCGAGGCGGACCTGCGCGATCCGGCGAGCATCGAGGTCATGATGCGCGAGGTCGATGCGTGGGGAGCGATCGACGTGCTCGTGAACAACGCCGGCATCCAGAAGACGGCGTCGCTGCGCGAGCTCGAACGCGACACCTGGGACGCGATCATCGGCGTCAATCTCAGCGCCGCGTTTCATACGATGCGCATTGCGCTGCCGGGAATGGCGCAGCGCGGTTTCGGGCGCGTGGTCAACGTCGCCTCGGTACATGGACTCGTGGCCTCGGTACGCAAGGCGCCCTACGTCGCCGCCAAGCACGGACTGATCGGGTTGTCGCGGGTCGCCGCGCTCGAATACGCGACGGCGGGATCCAAGGCGAGCGGCGGCGTCACCGTCAACTGCATCTGCCCCGGCTGGACCGAAACCGAACTGATCCTGCCGCAGATCGCCGAGCGTGCAACGGCACTGGGCGTCGATCGCGATGCGGCCATCGCGAGCCTGCTGTCCGAAAAACAACCGACCCAGCGCACCTCGGACCCGAGCGAGATCGGCAACCTTGCGCTGTGGCTGTGCAATCCCGCGGCACACAACGTCACCGGAGCTTGCATTCCCGTCGATGGCGGATGGACGGCCCAATAGCGAAAAGAAAAAAGCCGCCCTCGGGCGGCTTTTTTGTTCGACGTGAAGTGTTGCGTCAAATGTGGAAGCCGGTGATCTGGATCACCCATAGCAAGATGACCGCGCCGACGATGGACAGGAGGAATCCGGCCGGGTGGAAGACCTGGCCCGGCGCGGGCTTCTTGATCAGGCCGCCGATGACGCCGCCGATCAATG
>JAFECV010000775.1 GCA_018241985.1 Pseudomonadota bacterium
GGCCGCTCGCGCCCGGGTACGACCGGCAGACCGGCCGCTTCGTCGGCGGCGCCAAATGGGACCAGGCGGTCGCCTACTGGCGCACGCTGCAGTCGGACCCGGATGCGAAGTTCGACGCGGTGGTCGAACTCGACGCCGCGCAGATCATCCCGCAGGTCACCTGGGGCACCTCGCCCGAGATGGTCACCGGCATCGACGGTCGCGTGCCCGACCCTGACAAGGAAAAGGACGCGAACAAGCGCCACGCGATCGAGCGCGCGCTGACCTACATGGGCCTGGCGCCGAACAAGGCGATGAGCGACATCACGGTTGACAAGGTGTTCATCGGCAGCTGCACCAACAGCCGGATCGAGGACCTGCGCGAAGCCGCCGCGATCGTGAAGAAGCTCGGCCAGAAGGTCGCGCGGAACGTGAAGCTCGCGATGGTCGTGCCCGGTTCGGGCCTGGTCAAGGCGCAGGCCGAGGCCGAGGGCCTGGACAGGATCTTCACCGCCGCCGGCTTCGAATGGCGCGAGCCCGGCTGCTCGATGTGCCTCGCGATGAACGCCGACCGGCTCGAGCCCGGCGAGCGCTGCGCGTCGACCAGCAACCGCAACTTCGAAGGGCGCCAGGGCGCCGGCGGCCGCACTCACCTGGTCAGCCCGGCGATGGCCGCCGCCGCCGCGGTGCACGGCCATTTCGTCGATATTCGTCGATTTGCATAGAGACACGCCATGCAGAAATTCACCGTGCACCAGGGCCTGGTCGCGCCGCTGGACCGCGAGAACGTCGACACCGACGCGATCATCCCGAAGCAGTTCCTGAAATCGATCAAGAAGACCGGCTTCGGCCCCAATCTGTTCGACGAGTGGCGCTACCTCGATCACGGCGAACCGGGCATGGACCCGGCCGCGCGCCGCCCGAACCCCGACTTCGTGCTCAATCAGCCGCGCTACCAGGGCGCGTCGATCCTGCTCGCGCGCAAAAACTTCGGCTGCGGATCGAGCCGCGAGCACGCGCCCTGGGCGCTGGAGCAGTACGGCTTTCGCGCGCTGATCGCGCCGAGCTATGCCGACATCTTCTTCAACAACTGCTTCAAGAACGGGCTGCTGCCCGTCCGCCTGCCGGCGGCCGAGGTGGATGCGTTGTTCCAG
>JAFECV010000776.1 GCA_018241985.1 Pseudomonadota bacterium
AAGAACATGTCGCAGAGTTGGTCTGCCACCTTCTCCAGCGCCCCCTTGCGGGGGTTGAACCACGACTGGATGGAGTTGATGCTGCCCAGGATGGAGATGCGCGCGAGGTGGATGTCCACGTCCTCGCGCAGCCGGCCCTCGGAGCGCAAGTCCTCCAACAGGTCATTCCAGAGCTTCTGGTGGCGCTCGCGCCGCTTCACCTGCCGCTCGCGCACGGCCTCCGGAAGTTGCCCCAGCAACCTGCCGTGCGCCAACGCGAAATCACCGTGTTTGACCAATCCCGACATCTGGCCGAAAACTGCTGCACGGAAACGCTGCTCGGCGGTCGCACCAGGGCCCAAAGCCTCGACATGCTCAGTCAACTCGTGGACGATCCGACCGGCACCCTGCTCCATCACCTCTTCCACCAAGTCCTCCTTCGAAGAAAAATGGTAGTAGATGCTGGCAGCTTCGATCCCCGTCTGCTCCGCGATATGGCGCATGGTGGTGGCAGAATAACCATGCGTGCCAAACGTGCGGGCTGCAAGCCGGAGAAGATTCTCCCGGGTTTCATTGGTGTTTGTAGAACTCGTCTTCTGCCTTTTTGCCATTTGCGTGTGCGCTCTTCTAATACATGAAGTGTGGTCATCCTAACAGGCCGTAGGTATCTGCCAAGCCATCCATGTGTCTGGAGCCGGGACGCAAAGCGCCACCTACAAATCCTGTGCTGTTTGCGCCAACGCTGGCACAACCGATCTCCGGAGGGCGTCAATGTCTGCGCACGGCGCGACAGCGCCGCAGCCCAGTGCCATGCGCAGGCCGCCAAGGGCTGCATGAACGCATGGGCAGGGACACGTAGTCGTTGCGAAGCGCGTTGGGTTGCAGTTGCTCGTACGGCAGGAACCACAGCACCACACGGCCAGCGTCGGTTTTGTGCCCAAGGAGGAAAGCGCCGCTCTCGCGAATGCCGCCGCCTTGCGCGCGCGGGTGCGCCATCAGCTCTGCCCAGAGCGCGATAGGAGCCTCAAGCAGGGGCGCAGACATAGTCACGGCTTTGAAGAAGGTCATGAACCACCTCCCGGTAGTGACTGATGTGGTAGGCGAACCCCCTCTGCTCTACGCAAACCGCTCCGGCTCCTTGACCACGC
>JAFECV010000777.1 GCA_018241985.1 Pseudomonadota bacterium
AGCGAGGCGCTGGCGCAGCAGGCCGATCAGGCCGCGCTGCTGGCCAAGGCCGACCTGCTGACCGACATGGTCGGCGAGTTCCCCGAGCTGCAGGGCACGATGGGGCGCTACTACGCGCTGCACGACGGCGTGAGCGCCGACGTGGCCGACGCGATCGAAGACCATTACAAGCCGCGCTTCGCCGGCGACCTGCTCCCGCGCGGCGAGGTCGGCATCGTGGTCGCGCTCGCCGACAAGCTCGAGACCCTGGTCGGCATGTTCGGCATCGGCAACCTGCCGAGCGGCGACCGCGACCCGTTCGCGCTGCGGCGGCATGCGTTGGGCGTGATCCGGATGCTGGTCGAGAAGAACCTGGATCTGGAATTGACGCAGTTGGTCGGCATCGCGTCGGCCGCGTTTCGTGCGTCGACACAAGGCGCTGCAAGCCACGCGGGCGACGGGGCCGCGCCTGAATCCGGCTGGATTCTCGACGCTGCGGGCGAAGATGCGATCTCGACCTTCATCTACGACCGCCTCGCCGGCAGCCTGCGCGAGCAGGGCTACAGCGCGCAGGAGGTCGATGCCGTGGTCTCGCAGCGGCCGCAGCGGCTGGGCGACGTGCCGCGGCGCCTCGACGCGGTGCGCGCGTTCGCGGCGCTGACCGAGGCGCAGGCGCTGGCCGCGGCGAACAAGCGCGTGGGCAACATCCTCAAAAAGGCGCCGGGTGTCGATCCGCACGTGAGCGAGCTGCTGCTCAAGGAGCCGGCCGAGCGCGCGCTGTTCGACGCGATGCGCCGCATCGCGCCCGAGGCCGATGCGCAGTTCGACGCCGGCGACTACACCGCTTCGCTGAAGACGCTGGCCGCGCTGCGTGCGCCGGTCGACGCGTTCTTCGACGGCGTGCTGGTGAACGCCGACGAGGCCGACCTGCGGCTCAACCGCCTCGGCCTGCTCAAGCGCCTGCACAATGCGATGAACCGGGTCGCCGACCTGTCTCAACTCGTTGCATAGGATGAACACCCCCAGTCTTCGCGCACTTCGTGTCGCTCCGCCAACCCCCTCGGAGGGGGCGCACCCGGCGGCCCGGCAGAGCCGGCTCCGCGGGTGCCCGCGAACGGCCTGCTCCGCGGCCCCTCGAACCCGTT
>JAFECV010000778.1 GCA_018241985.1 Pseudomonadota bacterium
CGGCACGATCCGGTGCACCGCCGACAGGTTCTGCGACCAGACGCTCGCCGCGAGGCCGTACGGCGTGTCGTTCGCCATGCGGATCGCATCCTCCACGTCGTCGAACGGCACGGCCACGGCCACCGGCCCGAACACCTCCTCGCGCTCGATGCGCATCGACGGGCTCGTGCCGACGAAGATCGTCGGCTGCACGAAATAGCCGCTCTCCAGCGCCCGGCCGCCCCCGGTGACCGCGGTCGCGTGCTCGCCGCGCGCGCTGTCGATGTAGTCCATCACGCGCTCGAAATGGCGCTTCGACACCACCGGTCCGAGTTGCGTGTTCGGATCGAACCCGGAGCCGACCTTCATGCCTTCGGCCACCTGCGCCATCGCCTGCACCGTCTTGTCGAAGATCCTGCGCTGCACGTAGATGCGCGAGCCCGCGGTGCACACCTGCCCCTGGTTGAAGAAGATCCCCATCGCAGCGCCGGCCGCGGCCTGCTGCGGATCGGCGTCGTCCAGCACGATCAGCGGCGACTTGCCGCCGAGTTCGAGCGTGAAGCGGGTCATGTTGTCGACCGCTGCATGACCGATGCCGCGACCGACCGTGGTGGAGCCGGTGAAGCTGATCTTGTCGAGGCCGGGATGCCTTGCCAGTGCTGCACCGACGATTGCGCCGCGGCCGCAGACCACGTTCAGCACGCCGGGCGGGAATCCCGCATCGATCGCCAGTTCGGCCAGGCGCAGCGCGGTCAGCGGCGTCTCTTCCGCGGGCTTCAGCACGACCGTGCAGCCGGCGGCGAGCGCAGGTGCGACCTTCCACAGCGCAATCGCCAGCGGAAAATTCCACGGCACGATCGCTCCGACGACGCCGACCGCTTCGCGGCGGGTGTAGGTGAAGTATCGCGTCCCGAGCGGTCCGGGAATCGACGGGTCCAGCGTCTGGCCCTCGATTTTCGTGGCCCAGCCCGCCATGTAGCGCACGAACTCGGCACCGGCGCCAACATCGATCATGCGCGCGATCGCCTGCAGCTTTCCGCTCTGCAGCGTCTCGAGCGCGCTGAGTTCAGCCTCGTGATCGGCGATCAGTTCGGATAGGCGGTACAGCAGCCGCTCGCGGTCGGCCGGCCGCAAGCGCGACC
>JAFECV010000779.1 GCA_018241985.1 Pseudomonadota bacterium
AGCGCAGCATGTGCTCAAAGGCGTATTGGCACGTTGCCTGGATCTGTTCCGGGGATAGGTTGCGATCCGCAGGAATGCGCGCGGCGTCGCGAACCATGTCGTTGACATCAGCGAACGTCTGCATGCAGAGTTTTCGCACTTCGTCGGCCAAGTCCCCGAGCGCGGGCGCGACACGCGCATGCCAGTGCGCGTTGAACTCATCCAGCAATGCGCCAAAGAGTTCGATCGTGTCGTAGATGTACAGCACGTCCTGGGCTCTTTTGTTGGCGGGTCGATATTGCTGGATCAGGAACTTCTGGACCATGAAGCACAGCGGGTTGGCCACCTGCACATCCATGCGCGCCGACAGGGGTACGCCTTCTTGTGGTCCCACGCTGATCACCCAGGGATCGACGAGAAGGACGTCCAGGTGGCGGATCTTCTGTGCCGAAATGCCTGCCTTCGCCATGGTCGCGTCGGCTTCGCCACTTCGTTTGCGGCCGCTTCCCGCCAGGGGCGTCAGGAACTCGGCATAGAAGCCACCGGCTTCGTCGCCAAGCGTGTAGTGCGCTGCCGGAGGTCGATGGTCACCGCTCAACTCCTCTTGGAATCCATGCTGCATCAGCGCCTGTTTGATGTCGCCTTCTATGGGCTCCTTGTTGGCAAAGGCGAGGTCTGTGTCGCGGGTGAATACTGGTTGATAGTCCGGGCGATTTGCCCTCGGGTCCAGCCGGTGCAGGCGATGGCCCCACCCGCCAATGAAGATCAGTTGCTGGCGCCAGGGAGCCAGTGCCTGCACAAGCTTCGCAAAGGCCTCTAGGTCGTTCATCTGTGTCAGCTTCCGACAATCGGCGAAAGAAATTTCTCGTAGATCAGTGCGGCTTGTTCGGCGCCGCGTGCCGGATGGTGCATGGCGTCCAGCCACGTCTGGATGACGTCGGTCACCATCAGCCCGTTTCGATCGATGGCCCCTCTGAACGTCGATTGGGGAAAAGGCGGTTGCCGCAGGATCAGGTCCGGGCGTTCGGACGGTGAGGCCATCAGCTCTGGCCAGTCGGGTGAGCCCACCTGAGGCAGCTTGCGGACGTAGACATACGGAGGCACGCCGCTGACGTGCCCGATGTTCAGTTCATCGGCAGCGG
>JAFECV010000077.1 GCA_018241985.1 Pseudomonadota bacterium
GATCGCCCCAGCCCTCGGAGGGCGGCGGCGCGAGGCAGACCACCCGGGTCGCGATGCCGGCGAGGCAGCGCAGGCTCGCCGGCCGGTCCAGGTCGCCGCGCAGCGGCGTGATGCGCTGCTCGCGCAGCGCGGCGACGCGCCCGGGCGACGAGGTCAGCGCGTACAGGCGCACGCGCGGCGCCAGGCCGCGCGCCACGCGCAGGCCCACGTCGCCGCAGCCGACCAGCAGCACGCGCTCGCGCCGGAACCGGCTGGGCAGCGCGCCGGAGGGGGATGGGTTTATGGGCAAAATGATCGCTGGACCAAAAACGAACCCCTGAGGATAGCGAAAGATGGGTTTCAATATTTCGGTGCTGCCGAGCGGTCGCAGCTTCAGCGCCGAGCCCGGCGAGACCATTCTGGCCGCCGGCATTCGCTCCGGCGTCGGCCTGCCGTACGGCTGCAAGGACGGCGCCTGCGGCTCGTGCAAGTGCCGCAAGCTCGAAGGCACCGTGGTGCACGGCCCGCACCAGACGAAGGCGCTCTCGCCCGAGGAAGAGGCAAAGGGCTACATCCTGACTTGCTGCGGCGTGCCGCACAGCGACGTGGTGCTGGAGTCGCGCCAGGTGACCGACGAGAGCGCGTTCCCGGTGCGCAAGATGCCGACCCGGGTGATCGCGCTGGAGCCGAAATCGGACGACGTGATGGTGGTCCGGCTGCAGTTGCCGGCGAACGACCAGTTCAAGTACCACGCGGGCCAGTACCTGGAGTTCATCCTGCGCGATGGCGCGCGCCGCAGCTACTCGATGGGCAACGCGCCGAGCAACGGCCCCGGCGTGGAACTGCACATCCGCCACATGCCGGGCGGCAAGTTCACCGACCACGTGTTCGGCGCGATGAAGGAGCGGGAAATCCTGCGCATGGAAGGCCCGTACGGGAGCTTCTTCCTGCGCGAGGACTCGGACAAGCCGATGATCCTGCTCGCGTCGGGCACCGGCTTCGCGCCGATCAAGGCGCTCATCGAGCACATCCAGTTCAAGGGGCTGACGCGCCCCGCGACGCTGTACTGGGGCGGACGCCGCCCGCGCGACCTGTACATGGACGACTGGGTGCGCGAGCGCGTCGCGGAAATGCCCAACCTGCGCTACGTGCCGGTGATCTCGGACGCGCTGCCCGAGGACGGCTGGCACGGACGAACCGGATTCGTGCACCGCGCCGTGCTGCAGGACCATCCGGATTTGTCGGGCTTTCAGGTCTACGCCTGCGGCGCGCCGATCGTCGTCGATTCGGCGCGCGCCGACTACACCGGCGAGGGCCGGCTGTCGCCCGACGATTTCTTTGCCGACGCTTTCACGTCGGAGGCCGACAAGACGCAGGCCGGCCTGGTCGCATGATCCGCGGCGGGCGCGCGGCCGGCCGCGGACCGCCGCTCACGACTTACTTGGCGCCTTCGGCCTTCTTGTTTTGCGCGGGACGATGCACGCCGCCCTTGCGCGGGTGGTGCTTCATCGTCTCATGATGCATCGCGGGAGGAGCCTGTTCCGGCCGGCCGTTCTTGAAGTCCGTATAGGCAGCCGACATGCGGTCCTCGCGCGACTTCATCTGGTCGGCTTCGGACATCGGCATTTCGTGCGCGGCGGCCATGTGCTCGCTGCGCTTGTGGGCGGCGGCCTTCTTGTGCTTCACCATCTTGTGCGGCGCGGCCTTGGCCGGCGCGGCAGGCTTGGCCGCGGGCGTCTCCGCGGGTGCGGCTGCCGGAGTCTGGGCAAACGCAACGCCACCTGCGGCGAGAAGAGCGGCGAGCAACAGTTTTTGAATCTTCATCTGGGTTCCTTAGAGTTCATGGAAAACGCTCCACCCGGATATAACGCGATGCGTCGCAGGCGGACCGACAGGCTGCGCCCGAAATGGGTGCAATCAAATGTAACGAAGTGGCGTCTAAATGACGCGGCCGCGCGCCGCGATCGACGCTGCCCGCTCTACTCGCCCAGATAGGCGGCGCGCACCCTCGGGTCGTGCAGCATTTCCTTGGCGTCTCCGGCCATCGTGATGATGCCGGATTCCATCACGTAGCCGCGGTTTGCGATCGCCAGCGCGCGGCTGGCGTTCTGCTCGACCAGCAGGATCGTCACGCCCTGCGCGTAGACGTCGCGCACCACTTCGAAGATCTTGTCGACCATGATGGGGCTGAGGCCCATCGACGGCTCGTCCATCAGCAGCACCTTGGGCCGGCTCATCAGCGCGCGGCCCATCGCCAGCATCTGCTGCTCGCCGCCCGACATCGTGCCGGCGAGCTGGTCCTTGCGCTCCTTCAGGCGCGGGAAGATAGTGAACATTTTCTCGACGTCGGCCGAGACGCCGGCCTTGTCGCCGCGCACGTAGGCGCCCATCAGCAGGTTCTCGGTGATGGTCATGCGCGCGAACACGCCGCGGCCTTCGGGCACCATCGCCAGCCCCTGCTTCACCAGGTCCCACGGGCCCTGGCCCTTGATGCTCTTGCCCAGGTACTCGATGTCGCCGTCGGCCATCGCCAGACTGCCGGTGATGGCCTTCATCGTCGTCGTCTTGCCGGCGCCGTTGGAGCCGATCAGCGACACCAGTTCACCGGCCCGCACCTCGAAGTCGACCCCCTTGACCGCCTGGATGCCGCCATAGGCCACCCTGAGCCCAGTCACCTTCAGAAGCGTTTCTGCCATCGTCATTTCTCCACCGCGCGGTGCGTCCGCGCCAGGCCCTGCACCGACAGGCGTCGCTGCACCGCGGCCATCGTCATGCGTGCCCGCCGGTGCCGAGGTAGGCCTCGATCACCTTCTCGTTCTTCTGCACCTCGGCCGGCGTGCCCTCGGCGATCGGCTTGCCGTAGTCGAGCACCGTGACCCGGTCGCACAGGCCCATCACGAGCTTCACGTCATGCTCGATCAGCAGGATGGTGCGGTTGTCCTTGCGGATCCGGTCGATCAGCTCGCGCAGTTGCACCTTCTCGGTCGCGTTCATGCCGGCGGCCGGTTCGTCGAGCGCGATCAGCTGCGGATCGGTCGCCAGCGCGCGGGCGATCTCCAGCCGCCGCTGGTCGCCGTAGCTGAGCGTGCGCGCCTTGTAGTCCGCGTACTTGCCGATGCCGACATAGTCGAGCAGCTCCTGCGCGCGCTTGGCGATCGCCGCTTCCTCGGCCTTGAACGCCGCGCCGCGGAAGATCGCGCCGATCACGCCGGATCTGGTGCGCACGTGGCGCCCGACCATCGCGTTTTCCAGCGCCGTCATGTCGGCGAACAGCCGGATGTTCTGGAACGTGCGGGCAATGCCCGCCTTCGCGACTTCGTGCACCGCGGTCGGCTTGTACGGCTGACCGGCCAGCACGAAGGTGCCGCTGTCCGGCGTGTACAGCCCGGTCAGCACGTTGAAGAACGTGGTCTTGCCGGCGCCGTTCGGGCCGATCAGGCCGTACACCTGACCGCGCTCGATGCGGATGCCGACATCGGTCAGCGCCTGCAGCCCGCCGAAGCGCTTGGAAACGCCCGCGACATCGAGGACCGTATCGGTTTGAGCCATGTTGCCTTCCATCTCTTGGCCTGCTGCGATCAATCGGCTTCGGGGGCCGGCGCGGCGACGCGGCCCGGCCGGCCCTCGCCGCGCCTTGCCTGCAGCGACTTGCCGTGCTCGGGCGCGGGCCACAGGCCGCGCGGCCGCAGCAGCATCACGACGATCATCGCCAGCGCGATCAGCAACTGGCGCAGGATCGCCGCGTCGAGCCGCCCGCCGGTCATCTGCTGCAGCGGCGTCGCGACGTAGCGCAGCACCTCGGGCAGCGACGACAGCAGCAGCGCGCCCAGGATGACCCCCGGCAGGTAGCCCATGCCGCCGAGCACCACCATCGCGACCACCATCACCGATTCCATCAGGCTGAACGACTCGGGCGAGACGAAGCCCTGGAACGCGGCGAACATCGTGCCCGAGACGCCGCCGAACGTGGCGCCCATGCCGAACGCCAGCAGCTTCATGTTGCGCGTGTTGATGCCCATCGCCTTGGCCGCGATCTCGTCCTCGCGGATCGCCATCCAGGCGCGGCCGATGCGCGAGAGCTGCAGCCGGTGGCAGATCACGATGCTGAGAATCACCAGCGCCAGCAGCAGGTAGTAGTACAGGCTGACCGGCGCCACGTCGTAGCCGAACACCGTGAGGCTCTTGCCCAGGTCCAGCCCGAACATATGGATGTTGTGGATCTGGTCCACGCCCTTCGGCCCGTTCGTGATGTTGACCGGCGCATCCAGGTTGTTCATGAACACCCGGATGATTTCGCCGAAGCCCAGCGTGACGATCGCCAGGTAGTCGCCGCGCAGCTTGAGCGTCGGTGCGCCGAGGATCACGCCAAATATGCCGGCCAGCGCCGCGCCGGCCGGCAGCACGATCCACCACGGTGTCACCAGGCCGTTCGGAAAATGCGCGGCGATCGACTGGAACGCACCAGAGAGCTGCGGCGAATTGAGCAGGCCGTACATGTAGGCGCCGATCGCGTAGAACGCGATATAGCCCAGGTCCAGCAGGCCGGCATAGCCGACCACGATGTTCAGGCCCAGCGCCAGCATCGTGTACAAGAGCGCGTTGTCGAGGATGCGCACCCAGGCGTCGCCGGCGTTCTGCAGCAGCAGCGGCAACACGAACAAGGCAACGCCAGCGGCGCAGAAGGCGGCGATCTGTCGGGTTCGGTTCATAGTCAGTCCCTGCGATCTGTGATCAGGCACGGTCCGCGACGCGCTCGCCGAGCAGGCCCGAGGGCCTCAGCGTGAGCACGCAGATCAGGACGATGAAGGCGAAGATGTCGACATAGTTGCTACCCAGGATGCCGCCGGTGAGTTGGCCGATGTAACCGGCGCCGAGCGACTCGACCAGCCCCAGCACGATGCCGCCAACCACCGCGCCGGCCAGATTGCCGATGCCGCCGAACACTGCCGCGGTGAACGCCTTCAGGCCCGGCATGAAGCCCATCATGTGTTGCACGGTACCGTAGTTGGATGCGTACATCACGCCAGCTATCGCGGCCAGCACAGCACCGATCACGAAGGTCGCGGAGATCACGCCGTCCGGGTTGACACCCATCAGCGCCGCCACGCGCGGGTTCTCGGAGGTGGCGCGCATCGCGCGGCCAAGCCGGGTGTAGTTCACGAGCCAGGTCAGGCCCACGAGCGAGATCACGGTGGTGATCAGGATCACGACCTGCGTCGGCGTGATCACCGCGCCCCCGATGTTGTAGGGCATGCTCGGCAGCAGCGTCGGGTACGGCTTGTAGCTCGGCTTCCAGATGATCATTGCCAGCACTTCGAGCAGCAGCGACATGCCGACCGCGGTGATCAGCGGTGCGAGCTTGGGCGCGTTGCGCAGCGGTCGGTACGCGACCTTCTCAATCACGTAATTCACGGCCGCGGCAATGACGCAGGCGACGATCAGCGAGATCAGCAGCACGAGCCAGCCGGGCATCGTCGGCGCGACCTTCTGCAGCAGGCCGATCACCGACCAGCTGGTCAACGCGCCGACCATCAGCACGTCGCCGTGCGCGAAATTGATCAGGTTGATGATGCCGTAGACCATGGTGTAGCCCAAGGCGATCAACGCGTACATGCTGCCGAGCACCAGACCATTGATGATCTGCTGGAGCAGGATATCCATCGAGTTTCTCCGATTTTGTAAGCGGCTCTTTGCCAGATGACGTCTGCGCGAGCCTGAAGGAATTGGCTGTCGGCAGTCTGACCTTGTGAGTCGTCTCGTTCACCTAGCAAAAACCCGCCTGAAGTGCTACCCCGGCGGGTTCGTGGTGCGAGATTCTAGCGTTGCGGCGCGCGCGCGGCGGCCCTTTCCGACCCGGGATTACCCTTGGTCGAGGTCAAACTGAAAGACACACGAAATCTGCTAAGAGCGATGCCGCTCATTCAAGCTTTTGAGCTCGCGCAACCGTTCGGCAATCCGCAACTCGAGTCCGCGCTCGACCGGCCGATAGAAGCTCGGCGCCTCGATGCCGTCGGGCCAGTAGCGCTCGCCGGCCGCGAATGCGCCCTCCTCGTCGTGCGCATAGCGGTAGCCTCTGCCGTAGTCGAGGTCCTGCATCAATTTCGTCGGTGCATTGCGCAGGTGCAGCGGCACCGCGCGGGTGCCGTCGTTTGCGATGAACGCTTTCGCTTCGTTGAATGCCTTGTAGACCGCGTTCGACTTCGGCGCGACCGCCAGATACACCACGCATTCGGCCAGCGCCAGTTCTCCCTCGGGGCTGCCGAGCCGTTCGTAAACGTCGGCCGCGTCCAGCGCCAGGCGCAGCGCGCGCGGGTCGGCGAGGCCGATGTCCTCGCTCGCCATGCGGATCATGCGCCGCGCCAGATACCGCGGGTCCGCGCCGCCGTCGAGCATGCGCACCAGCCAGTACAGCGCCGCGTCCGGGTCGGAGCCGCGCACCGACTTGTGCAGCGCGCTGATGGTGTCGTAGAACTGCTCGCCGCCCTTGTCGAAGCGGCGCAGGCGCTCGCCCAGCACGCGCAGCATCCAGGCGTCGTCGATCTGCGCGCGCTCTTCGCGCGCGGCGGCGACGGCCAGCGTCTCCAGCGTGTTCAGCAGACGCCGCGCGTCGCCGTCGGCGTATTCGATCAGACGCTCGATTGCTACGTTTTCTATAGCTGGAAGCGCGCGCAGCGCCTGCGCTTTGGCGACGATTTGTCTCAAATCGTCGGGGCCGAGCGGGTGCAGCACGTAAACGGTCGCGCGCGACAGCAGCGCCGCGTTCACCTCGAACGACGGGTTCTCGGTGGTCGCGCCGACGAAGGTGAACAGGCCCGACTCCACGTGCGGCAGGAACGCGTCCTGCTGGGCCTTGTTGAAGCGATGCACCTCGTCGACGAACACGATGGTGCGCTGCTGCATCAGGCCGTCCCGCGCCGCCTGGGCCCGCTCGACCGCGTCGCGGATGTCCTTGACACCGCCCAGCACCGCGCTGATCGCGATGAACTGCGCATCGAACGCGTCCGCCATCAGCCGCGCGATCGTGGTCTTGCCGGTGCCCGGCGGCCCCCACAGGATGCACGAATGCGGCTGGCCCGATTCGAACGCGATGCGCAGCGGCATGCCCTCGCCCAGCAGGTGCTGCTGGCCGACGACCTCGCCCAAGGATCGCGGGCGCAGGCGCTCGGCAAGGGGCTGTGCGGGGGGCGTGGTGAGGCCGTTCATGGCGAAGATGCTATCGCGTACCGGCAAGGCCTTGACGGCCGGCCCGCCGAGCGGGGTTTGCCTGGGAACGCCACGAGCCATGTTGTCTTGCCCGACACCGCCGGGTAGCATCACGGTCGTCCAATCCTAGCCAGGCGGCGCAAGACACGACAACGTTGCCGCCCTGCGCCGCGCCACAGCCATTGCCAGGAGATTTCACTTGTCCACGGCAGCCAACGTCGTCGTTCTCCTGGTGGCCATCCTGCACGTCTACATCCTCGTGCTCGAGATGTTCCTGTGGAACAAACCAAGAGGCCTGAAGGCTTTCGGGCTTACACCGGAGTTTGCCGCTCAGACAAAGGTGCTCGCCGCGAATCAAGGTTTGTACAACGGGTTTCTCGCAGCAGGACTGTTCTGGGGCCTGTACTTGGGCGGTTCCGGCCACACCGTCAAGGTATTTTTCTTGCTGTGCGTGCTGGTCGCCGGCGCCTACGGGGCGGCAACGGTCAACAGGCGCATCCTGTTCATTCAAGCTGTCCCTGCTGGCATCGGTCTGGCGCTGTTGCTGCTGTAGTAGACCGCGATGCGTATCACAACGGTCGTTCTGCAGATCGCCTGCGCTGCCATAGGAGGTTTCCTCTTGTGGTTCGCGGTTGACTCATCCGGTAAAGCAACGATCGGCGGACTCGTGCTCGGCTCGCTCATGTTCTTGTTTGCCTCCCTGCTCGGTGCCGATCACACAACCCACCACAATGACGGGTCTTGTCAACTGTTCAAGCTGCTGGCCCTGGTGTCCGCTTTGCCGGTGGTGCTCGTCGGTATCCTGGGCCTGGTCGAGAGGCCCCGTAAGCAACAGGCGCCATGTACCTTGCCATCGTCACCGCACTGATGCTGGTGCTGCCTGTCGGGTCCATCGGGCTAGAGGCCGTTATTGGTGGCCACGGCCTGTCGGCGCTGCTGGTCGCAAAGTGGTTCGTCATTTGGTCGGTAGGAGCTCGGCTTTTCCTGGCGGGGATGAGGCAGATCGTCCAGCCTCGCTATACAGCCGAGGTCATTCTTTCCCTCAAGCACGAGGAGTCGCATGTTCTCGTGAGAGAGCTCGGCTTCGCAAATCTGGCAGTCGGTTTGGCCGGCCTCGCAAGCTGGCTCTTTCCAACATGGGT
>JAFECV010000780.1 GCA_018241985.1 Pseudomonadota bacterium
CAGGCTTGGACGGCCCGAAGAGGCGGTGCCTCTGGCGCCGCCGCGGCCTGCAAGGTCACCCAGCGGCCCGGCGGAGCCGGATCCGCGGGTGCCTGCGAACGGCCTGCTCCGCGGCCTCTGGAACCCGCTTCATGCGGCGTGGGCGGCGCACAGCGGCAATGGACCGCTCACGCCGCCGAAAGCAGCGGTCAGGCGGGATAAATCGCACCTAGGACGCGCGGACCTTGCGCGCCGGTCACGTCGGGCTGGTTGCCGGCCTCGCGCCGCAAGGTCTTGCGCGCAAGCCACGCGAAGGCGGCGGCCTCGACCTGCAGCGGCGGCAGACCGCGCGCTTGCGACGAGACCACGGCGACTTGCGGCAGCAGCGCGCCCAACCGCCGCATCAGATGATCGTTCAGCGCGCCGCCGCCGCAGACGATCAGCGTTCCGCAGTCCGCGCCATGGAGCTCGAGCGCGTCGGCGGCGCCGCGCGCGCTGAATTCGGCGAGCGTCGCCTGCACGTCGGCCGCGGCAAGCGTGCCGAAGCCGCGCAGCCGCGCGTGCAGCCATTCCGAGTTGAACAGGTCTCGCCCGGTGCTCTTCGGCGGCGGTGCCGCGAGGAACGGTTCGGCCAGCAGCACGGCCAGCAGCGCGGCGTCGACGCGACCGCTCGCGGCCCAGGCGCCGCCTTCGTCGAACGGCCGGCCGCTGTGGCGCTGGCACCAGCCGTCCATCAGTGCGTTGCCGGGGCCGCAGTCGAAGCCGCGCACCCCGCTGTTCGCGCCAAGCAGGCTCAGGTTCGCGATGCCGCCGACGTTCAGCACCGCAACGTCCCGGCCCGGCTCGCCGAACACCTCGCGATGGAACGCCGGCACCAGCGGCGCACCCTCGCCGCCGGCCGCGACGTCGCGGCTGCGGAAGTCGGCGACCACGGTGATGCCGGTGAGCTCGGCCAGCAGCGCGGGGTTGTTCAGTTGCAGCGTGTAGCCGGGCAGCGGCAATGCGCCGAGCCGCTCGGCCTCGAACGGCCGCGGGTGGTGCCGCACGGTCTGGCCATGCGCGCCGATCGCGGCGATCCGGCCCGCGGCGATGCCGGCGCCCGCCAGCAACTCGGCGACCACCTCGGCATACACCCGCA
>JAFECV010000781.1 GCA_018241985.1 Pseudomonadota bacterium
GAAGGATGCGGTCAACCGGGGCTACATCCCGGGCAATTACTACCTGGATATGGTGGACCTGGGCACCGAGGTGCACCAGGGCCAGGGCAAGACGGTGATCACGAACTACCAGGTGCAGTAGCCGCGGCGGGCCAGGATGGCACGCTCCACGCCTGGCCGTCAGGCCATGAAGCCCAGGTTCTGCGGATAGGCGGCGGAACCGAAGTTGCGCAGGTTCGGCAGGATGCCGGCGAGTTCGCCGTCGGCGACGCCGAACCAGCGCGCGAGCGTGGCGGCGTACTGGTCCACCGAGGTGCTTGGCAGCAGGCGCCCCTGCCCCACATGCCACTGGTCTTCGGGCGCGGTGGTATTGCCGACGCTGACCGGCGGCGGCGAACCGTAGAACGCGCTGCCTTTGACCGCGCCGCCGACGACCAGATGGTGGCTGCCCCAGCCGTGATCGGAGCCGTCGCCGTTCGAGCTGAGCGTGCGGCCGAAGTCCGAAGCGGTGAACGCGGTCACCTGCTTGTCGATGCCGAGCGCCTTGGTCGCGTTGTAGAACGAGGTCATCGCGAGGCTCAGGTTGCCCAGCAGCCGGTTGTGCTGCGCGAGCAGGCCGTCGTGGGTGTCGAAGCCGCCGAGCGACACGAAGAACACTTGGCGCTTGTTGCCCAGGTCGCCGCGCGCCGCGATGATGCGCGCGACCATGCGCAACTGCGCCGACAGGCTGTCGGTGCCGGTGAAGCTCGAGAATGCCTGACTGCTGGCCGGATACTTGTTCAGCGCCGCGGTCATCTTGCCTTCGCTGTCGATCGAGCGACGCGTAATGGCGTTGTATTCGTTCTCCAGCATGTGGCCGGACGACGCCTGCACGATGTTGCGCAGCGCATCGCGCACCGCGCCCGATCCGTACACCGATCCGTTCACCGCGCTGATCTTGACCGCGGCATCGGTGCCGATCTGGTACTGCAGTGCGCTGTCGCCGGACAGGAACACCGCGTTGCCGGCGACCGAGATGCAGGTGAACAGCGAGGTGCTGTTCGTGGACAGCGCCAGGTCGCCGATATGGCCGCCCCAGCCGACGGCCGAACCCTCGGGCGACGACGACTGCCAGGTCGATTGCTGGTCGTTGTG
>JAFECV010000782.1 GCA_018241985.1 Pseudomonadota bacterium
ACGAGCCCGAGGTCGGGCAGTTGTACGCCGGCATGGACCTGAAGAAGTACTTCTGATGGCGCGGCCGCCGCTCCCGTCGCGTCTGCTGCTGCACCCGGCCGCCAAGCCGCTGGTGTTCGCCTTGGCGCTCGCGCCGTTCGCCTGGCTGGTCTGGGGTGCGGCCACCGACGGCCTCGGGCCGAACCCGGCCGAAGCCTTGAGCCACGCCACCGGCGACTGGGCGCTGCGCTTGCTCTGCCTGACGCTGGCCGTGACGCCGCTGCGCGTGATGGCCGGCCTGCCCGCGCTGGCGCGGTTTCGCCGCATGCTGGGCCTGTTCGTGTACTTCTACGTGGTGATGCACCTGCTGTGCTACGTCTGGTTCGACAAGGGTTTCGACTGGCCCGACATCGCGCACGACATCGCCAAGCGCCCGTTCATCCTGGTCGGGTTCGCGGCGTTCGTGCTGCTGACGCCGCTGGCCGCGACCTCGTTCAACCGCGCGATCCGCGCGCTCGGCGCGAAGCGCTGGCAACGGCTGCACCGGCTGGTGTATGCGATCGCGGGGCTCGCGCTGCTGCATTTTTTCTGGATGCGCGCCGGCAAGCACAACTTCGCCGAAGTGCAGGTCTACGCCAGCATCGTCGCCGTGCTGCTGGGCTGGCGCGTCGTGCAGTTTTTGAGGAAAAAGTGGCCACAGCGTAGGTATTTGCTGCGCAGTCAGCTATCTAAATAGTAGCAAATCCACATCGTTTCGGGTTTCGCCTCGCGTAGCGCGAGGTCTCGCGAGATCCAGGCGCCGCGCTACTGGTCAGCGCAGCAGCCGCTCGGCCCGGAACAGTTCGGCGGGGGTTTCACGCATGCGGATCAGGTCGGCGCGCGCGCCGTCGACCAGCACCTCGGCCGCGCGCGGGCGGCTGTTGTAGTTGCTCGCCATGCTCATGCAGTAGGCGCCGGCCGACAGCACCGCGAGCAGGTCGCCGGACTGCACGCGCAGATCGCGGTCGCGGCCGATCCAGTCGCCGCTCTCGCACACCGGGCCGACCGCGTCGCAAGTCATCGCGGGCGCGCTGCTGGCCTGGTCGAGCGGCACGATGCGGTGGAACGCCTGGTACATCGCGGGCCGCGGCAGG
>JAFECV010000783.1 GCA_018241985.1 Pseudomonadota bacterium
GGCGTTCGTAGCGGATTTCTATCAGTGAACTGATAAGCGTATCGGGCGACGCGCGAATGAGGTCACCGATCTCCGCGTACGCCGGATCGATATAGACGTCGGTCCAGCCGACCGGCGCGCCGCCCGGGTCGCCAACCATTCGCAGACTGGAAACGCGCAGCCATCGCGAGCCGGCTGGACAGCCGATTTCCGCAGCGACCGCACCGGCCACAGCCACTTCCTCGATTGACTGGACCACGCGAAGGTATTCGGCGCCGAACTGGACCAGTTCATCCACCGAAGTCAGCGAAGGTCTGAAGCCGGTCTTCGGCTTGGCGGCGATGACCCGCGTGCCTACGTTCTTGCGCCTCGACACCAAGCCGGCCTGCTGCAGCTCGGACAGCGCCGCACGGATCGTGTGGCGGCTGGTCCGGTAGTGCTCGCACAGCTGCAGTTCGGTCGGCAACAGCGAGCCGACAGCGAAATGCCCCGAGGCAATGGCCTGCGTGAGATGGCGCGCGATGTCCGCGTGGTGAGGTTTATTCGAAAGGGGCGAAGCAGTTGTGACCATGGCGATCTAGGGGGAAACCCTGATTCATTTCTTATGTTCGGACATAATACAATTAAACATGTCCGAACATATTTAATCCGATTCTGCCCTTTCTTCAACTCTCTTCCACGGCGATAGGAGCCTCTGCATGTCGACACCTTCACTTCCAATGGCCAGCACCGTTGTTGATTCCATCCTGTTTCGCGATGCCTTTGGCACCGCCGGGATGCGTGCGTTGTTCTCAGACCGGGCGTTGATTCAGCGCTACATCGACGCCGAGATCGCGTTGGCCAGGGCTGAGGCGCGGGTGGGCGTGATCCCGGCCGAAGCCGCCGAGGTGATCGCCCGCGAATCGAAGATCGAACGCATCGACTTCGACCACATGCGCCATGAGACCGACATCGTGGGCTATCCGATCCTGCCGCTGGTGCATCAGCTGGTGCAGATGTGCGGCGAGGCCGGACGGTACGTGCATTGGGGCGCCACCACGCAGGACATCATGGACACGGCGGTCGCGCTGCAGGTGCGCGACGCGCTCGACAGCATCGACGCCGACATCCGCGAGCTGCGCGGCATCCTGGCC
>JAFECV010000784.1 GCA_018241985.1 Pseudomonadota bacterium
CCCGCAACATGCAAGCCATTGAGCCCCACGCGCACCTTTCCCCCGATGCGCTCTACCCATTCGATGCACGCGGCATTGCCAAGCGCTTTCGCCATGCCGCCATTTTTGGCGCACTCGATGCGCTGCGCGCTGGCGAGACCATGCGCTTCATCAACGACCACGACCCGTTGCCACTGCTGCAGCAATTGCAGGCACGCTATTCCGACGCGGTGGAGATCGCGTACCGCCAGCGCGGACCGGACGGTGTCGTGATCGACTTCATCCGGCACTGACGATTTGCGACGCTTCGGACGGTGCCGCCGGCGGGCGGCGGCCCGCACACAGCAGGAGTTGGCATGCAACAAGACGACAAGATCGGCAATGACGGCCTGAGCCTGTGCCAGGCCATCGTCGAGCAGGCGCCCGAAGCCATCATCTTCGCGGACCGCGAAGGTGCGATCCGTCTATGGAACGGCGGCGCAGAAACGGTCTTCGGGCATGCCGCCGCCGACGTCATCGGGCAGAGCCTCGACATCATCATTCCGCAGCACTTGCGGCGCGCGCACTGGGACGGCTTCAACCACGCGATCAACACCGGACAGCAAAAATACGTGAACCGCGTGCTGACGACGCGCTCGATGCACAAGAACGGAACCAAACTGTACGTGGACCTGAGCTTTGCGCTGGTGCGCGACCAGGCCGGCGCCGTCGTCGGTGCACTGGCCGTCGGCCGCGATTGCACGGCGCGCCACCTCGCGGACGGCGCTCTTCGCGCGCGCGTGGCGCAGCTCGAAAGCGACGCCAAAGGCGGCCCCAAAGCTGACGAGGGCCTCGCACCATGAGTACAGCCTTTCCGGGTTTTTCCACACCGGGCGCCGGCACCGAGGCGCCGCTGGAAATGCTTTCGGCCTGCCACGACCGCATGGCGCGCCAGTGCGCCACCTTGCGCCGCCTGGTGCCGCACCTGGCACTGCATGGTGCGGATCAGGAGGCGCGCACCGCAGCCGCCAGCGTGATGCGCTACTTCGACACCTCGGCCATCGACCACCACCGGGACGAGGAAGTCGACCTTTTTCCCGCGCTGATCGAATCGATGGCGGGCTCCGACGCGGTCTGCCTGCACGAGTTGACC
>JAFECV010000785.1 GCA_018241985.1 Pseudomonadota bacterium
GGGTTCCACAGTTTCTGGTCGAGCAGGTTGACCACCACGCCGCGCACGGCCGGATGCGCCGGCGCGGCGCCGCCGTCCCTCGCCTTCACATGCTCGTGCAGCGCCTGCGCCAGCAGGATCGGCGCGCCGGTGTTGCTGCGCCAATGCGCCTCCATGGCCGCGAAGCCGAAGCTGGCCGCGCTGTCGTGCTCGAAGGTGGAGGCGCTGTTCACCACGGCGTCGACCCGGCCGAACTGCGCCACCACCCGCGGCAGCAGCGCGCGCACCGCGGCCTCGTCCGTAAGATCGGCATCAAAAGCAGCGCTGGCGCCCGCCAGATTTATGCAGTCAGCTACTGTTTGTGTAGCGTCCGCGTGCGACCCGCGGTAGTGCACTGCGACCTGCCAGCCGCCCGCGGCAAGCAGCAGCGCGATCTCGCGGCCCAGCCGCTTGGCGGCGCCGGTGACGAGAACCGTGCGGGGGCGGACAGGGGCGGACATTCGGGGACAATTCGGCTCAGATGACAACACGGCATAGTTTAACGAGCCCCCTTGCGGCGCACATCGGCCAAGCCATCGAAGCGGCCGGTGGCTGGATCGGTTTCGACCAATACATGGCGCTGGCGCTGTACGCACCCGGCCTGGGCTACTACGCCAACGATCTGCAAAAGTTCGGCACCATGCCGCGCGGCGTGAAGGGCCAGGGCAGCGACTTCGCCACGGCGCCCGAGATGACGCCGCTGTTCGGCCAGGCGCTGGCTGCGCAGCTGGCGCAGGCGCTGGCCGTCACGCAAACACGCGAGGTGTGGGAGTTCGGCGCCGGCTCCGGGGCGCTCGCGCTGCAGCTGCTCGATGCGCTGGATGCGTTGGGGGTGGCGGTGCACCGCTACACCATCGTCGATCTGTCGGGCACGCTGCGCGCGCGCCAGCAGCGCACGCTCGCGGCGCATGCCGACCGGGTGCGCTGGGTCGGCGCGCTGCCCCCCGCGCTGGCCGGCGTGCTGGTCGGCAACGAGGTGCTGGACGCGATGCCGGTCAAGCTGCTGGCGCGCACGCGCGGCGCGTGGCACGAGCGCGGCGTGGCCTGCCAGGCCGATCCCGCTGGCGGCGCGAGCCGCTTCGTCTGGCAGGA
>JAFECV010000786.1 GCA_018241985.1 Pseudomonadota bacterium
GCTCGGCTGGTACATGCATGCCGCCATCTACGCGGCCGTGAACCTGCTGTTGTTCTTCGTCGCGGCCGCCGCCGGACGCGGGCATTGGAACCTCTACCCGGCGCTGGGCTGGGGGCTGGGCCTGGCCGTGCATTGGGCTTCGGTGTTCGTGTTCGGTCCCGGCTCGACCGTGCGCGAGCGGATGCTGCAGAGCGAGCGTGAGCGCCTGCAACGCAGCGGCAACGCCAGCTGAGCGGGCGCCGCCTCATCGCAAGCTCATGCGCGATATCGAAGTCGATGGCGAAGTCGATGGCCCCGACGGCGCGAACCGCATCGACTTCATGCGGCTCGCCAACCACTATCTGAAGGCGCTCGCGCTGTGCCTGGCGGTCTCTGCGCTGCTGTATCTGTTCACGCCGAGCCAGCCGTATCAGGTGCCGCTGGTGTATTCGGTCTGCATCGGCACCGTGACCTGGGCCATTGTGGAATTCGGCCGCCATCTGCTCGACCCCTCGCCCGAATCGGGTTGGCCCGCGGGAATGCGCGGGCTGTGGCTGGTGCTCGCCGCGATCGCAGGCGGCTATCTGCTGGGCACCACCGCGGCAGATGCGTGGTTCGGCTGGTCGTCCTGGCATCGCGATCTGCTCGAGCAGCGCAGCTCCTGGCTGGTATCGCTGCTGGCCGGCGGCGCGGGCTGCTACTACTTCTACAACCGCAGCCAGCAGTCGCGGCTGCACGGAAAGATCGAACAGGCGCAGCGGCTGGCGGCCGAGGCGCAGTTGAAGCTCCTGCAGGCTCAGCTCGAGCCGCACATGCTGTTCAACACGCTGGCGAACCTGCGCGTGCTGATCGGCGCGGACCCGGCGCGCGCGCAGCAGATGCTCGACCATTTGATCGATTACCTGCGCGCGACGCTGGCGGCTTCGCGCGCCCCCGAGCACGCTCTGTCGGCTGAATTCGAGCGGCTGCGCGACTACCTGGAACTGATGGCGGTGCGCATGGGCCCGCGGCTCGCGTACACGCTGGAACTGCCGCCGGAACTGGCTGGCGAGCCGGTGCCGACGCTGCTGCTGCAGCCGCTGGTCGAGAACAGCATCCGCCACGGCCTGGAGCCCAAGGTCGAGGGTGG
>JAFECV010000787.1 GCA_018241985.1 Pseudomonadota bacterium
GCGCATCGGAGCGTCGCCGGCGACACGGCGCGGGCGTCGCGGGTCATTCGGTCTCATTCAGTCTGGCCGAGTCTTGCATGCTACTCGTTCGCATCCTACGGCCGGCCCTTCGCCGCAGGCGCCTGCCATGCTAGATTCACTCCCGCAGCATGACCAAAGAACCAGCGGCGGACCGTGCGGTCCCGAATTCCCTGTTCGAGCGCCTGCGTACCGAGTCGCGCCTGCTGGCGCAGCGCGGCACGGCGCAGCGGTTCGCGCGCGGCAAGCTGCTGATCGCCGAGGGCGACACCCGCGACGTCACGCAGCGCGCGCTGTACGTGCTGCTCGACGGCAGCGCCAAGGTGTTCTCGATGGACGCGCGCGGCCGCGAGATCACCTACGGCACCATCGCCGCCGGCGACTACTTCGGCGAGATGTCGTTCGACGGCGGCCCGCGCTCGGCGTCGGTGATGGCGCTGGAGCGCTGCGTCTGCTCGGTGCTGACGCTCGACGAGGTGCGCGCCCACCTGCGCGAGCACCCCGACTTCGCGTTCAGCCTGATGGTGCAGGTGATCCGCCGCGCGCGCGCCGCGACCGAGACCGCGCGCCGCATGGCGCTGTTCGACGTGCCGGGCCGCGTCGCCATGCTGCTCGAATCGATGCGCGGCGCCGACGCCGGCCGCGTCGTGCTGCAGCCGATCACGCACCAGGACATCGCGAACCGGGTCGGCGCGCGGCGCGAGATGGTCAGCCGCCTGCTCAAGGAACTCGAGAAAGGCGGCTACCTGGAACTCGGCGTGAAGCGCATCACGCTGCTCAAGGCGCTGCCGCTGCGCGAGCGGTCATTGCCGCTGCACGAGCGGTTAAGCTAGCGCGCGAGTAGACGAGCCGACCCCGACCGCCATGCGCTGCGCCGCCTGCCTGACCTACAACCCCGACAGCAACCGCTTCTGCGGCCATTGCGGCGCGCCGCTGGCGGCGGACGCGCGCGCTGCGGACGCCGCGCCGCCCAAGTGGGGCGAGCTCAAGATCGCGACCGTGTTCTTCGCCGACATCGTCGGCTCCACCACGCACATCGCCGCGCTCGACCCGGAGCAGGCGATGGAGCAGCTCCAGCCCGCGGTGCA
>JAFECV010000788.1 GCA_018241985.1 Pseudomonadota bacterium
AGGCACCGAATTCGATCTGCGCGCGCACCCGCCTGGCCGATTCCTTGGCTCGGAGCATGGCCGCTCGCGGTCGTAATGCTCATGGCCCTGCAGACCACCCGCGCCCAGACGGTGCTTGCGCAATCCTCGCCAGCCGCGGCCATGCCGACCGTGGAGAAGGAGTTGCCGACCGTCATCGTGACCGGCGACGCGGTCGAAGGTTTCCGCTTGGCGCCCCCGCATGGCTACGAACTCGATGGCAGCACGCTGCAGCAACAGCCGGCGACGAATTTCCCTGACGCGCTCGCGCAGCAGCTGCCGGGCGTCACGCTCACCCACGAGCAGGGCAACCCGCTGCAGCCGACCCTGCGCTTCAACGGCTTCGCGGCCTCGCCGCTGCTCGGTACGCCGCAGGGGCTGTCGATCTTCCAGGATGGCGTGCGCATCAACGAGCCGTTCGGCGATACCGTGAACTGGGATCTGATCCCGGAAAACGCGATCGATTCCGTGCATCTGGTGCCGTTCGCCGATCCGGTCTACGGCGCCAACACGCTGGGCGGCGCGGTGCTGTTGCGCACGCTCGACGGGCGCTCGGCGCCGGGCGGCGAGGTCGAAGTCGAGGGCGGCAGCTTTGGCCGACACGGCGAGTCGGCGCGTTACGGCGGCTCAGGCGGCGACTGGAGCTGGTTCGTCGCAGCGCAGAACCAGCACGAGGATGGCTTCGCGCCGTTCACCGCCAGCAGCCGCCGCACGCTGTTCGCGAAGGCGACGCGCGACGCGGCGGGCAATCACCTGGACCTGAGCTACACCTTCGGGCAAAGCCACCTTGCGGGGTCGCAGACCCTGCCGCGGGAGTGGATGAACACGCCGACCGCCATCTACACCGCGCCGGACCATATCGACAACCGGCTCGACTTCTTCAACATCGGCGACACGCACCAACTCGCTCCGCATTGGCAGCTGGCGGTGCGCGGCTACCTGCGCAACAGCGACCAGTCCGGGCTCAACAGCAACGTCGACGGCAACTACGACGGCAGCCCGCCGACGCTGGACAATCCGATCGCCACCAACTCGATCACCAGCCTGCATCAGACGGCCAAGGGCCTGAACCTTGCGGTGCGCAACG
>JAFECV010000789.1 GCA_018241985.1 Pseudomonadota bacterium
TCGGGGACACGGGCCGGTGGGCACTATTACAAAACGCGGAGAGTTGCAGTGGCAGGCCAAGGTCAGGCGCCGTGGCTTCCCTGCTCAGTCACGAACCTTCTCCTACAAGGAGGATGCCGAACGCTGGGTTCGCGCGATGGAGCGCGAGCTGGAGACGTCCGGTTTCATCGACCGCAGGGAGGCCGAGCGCAACACCTTGGCCGACATCCTTACGCGGTATGAGCAGGAGGTCACGCCGCAGAAAAAATCCGCAGCGATGGAGTCCACCAAGATCAAGCTCTTGCTCAGGGACGCTGCCCTTACGCAGATCAAGATTTCGGCCTTGAACAGTTCGATTGTTGCCGCCTGGCGTGATCGCCGCCTCAAGCAGGTCAGCGGGGCGACGGTCAACCGTGAAATCGACGTTCTGTCGGCGGCGATCAACCACGCGCGGCGTGAGTGGGGCATTCACATCGAAAACCCCATCCCCTTGGTGCGACGGCCGGAGAAGGCCAAAGCCAGGGACAGGCGCTTCTCGGATGAAGAGATGGCGTATTTGCTCGCGGCCTTGACGGGCGGTGAACGCCAGTCCGACGGGACGTTCAGCAAAGGAGCGCGCAACCCGTGGTTGCAGCCTCTGGTGGAGCTGGCGGTGGAGACGGCCATGCGCCGAGGAGAGCTGTTGTCGTTGCGCTGGGAGTGTGTGAACCTGGCCCGGCAGACGGCGTTTCTGCCCGACACCAAGAATGGCGACTCGCGCATGGTGCCCTTGTCGCGCAAGGCCGTGGCCATCCTGCAGGAACTGCAGGTCTTGGCTGGTGCAAACGACGCCCATGAAGGGCCAGTGTTCCAGACGACGGCCATGGCTCTGCGCAAGGGCTTCAAACGAGCCCTGGAACGCGCCCAACAGCAATACAAGGAAGATTGCCGAGCCGCCGGAAAGCGGCCTGTCCGTGGCTTTCTGGAGGATGTCCATTTTCATGACACCCGCCACGAAGCTGCATCGCGCTTGTCAGAAAAGCTGAGCAACGTCCTGGAGCTGTCCGCCGTGACCGGTCACAAGGACTTGCGCATGCTCAAGCGTTACTACCACCCCCGTGCCGAAGACCTGGCGA
>JAFECV010000078.1 GCA_018241985.1 Pseudomonadota bacterium
TTGCGGATCACCGAGCGCTGGCCGTAGCGAAAGCCGATGCCGGCGATCTCGATACGCCCCTGCATGCTGCCCGGCCCGCTGCCGATCGCCACCGGATGCGCCGGCTCGGGCACGTTCGACACATGGTCGAGGATGTCGAAGATCCTTTTTGCGCCGGCCGCCGCCTTCTGCGTGACCGAGACGATGCGGCTCATCGAATCGAGCCGCGCATAGAAGCGCCCGATGTACGCGATGAACGCGGTCAGCACGCCGACCGTGATCTGGTGCTCCGACACCAGCCAGATGCCGAACGCCCACACCACGAGCAGGCCGATCTCGGTCAGCAGCGAGACGGTCGGCGCGAAAAGCGACCAGATCCGGTTCAGCCGGTCGTTCACCGCGAGGTTGTGTTCGTTGGCGACGCGAAAGCGCTGCGCCTCGCGCTGCTCCTGCGCGAACGCCTTGACGACGCGGATGCCGGGAATCGTGTCGGCGAGCACGTTGGTGACTTCGGACCAGACCCGCCCCACCTTCTCGAACCCGGTGCGCAGCCGGTCGCGCACCACGTGGATCATCCACGCGATGAACGGCAGCGGCACCAGCGTGACCAGCGCGAGCCAGGGGTCGATCGAGAACAGGATCGCCGCGGTCATCGCGATCATCAGCACGTCGGTCAGGAAGTCCAGCGCGTGCAGCGAGAGGAACACGCAGATGCGGTCGGTCTCGGAGCCGATGCGCGCCATCAGGTCGCCGGTGCGCTTGCCGCCGAAATACTCGAGCGACAGGCCGAGCAGGTGGTCGAACGTCGCGGTGCGCAGGTCGGCACCGATCCGCTCCGACACCAGCGCCAGGATCCAGGTGCGCGCCCAGCTTAAGGCCCAGCCAATCAGCGCGGACGCCAGCAAACCGCCGAGCAAGGCCGCCACCAGCCGGACATCGATGCGATGCCCGTTCTGGAACGGGATCAGGACGTCGTCCATCAGCGGGATCGTTAGATACGGCGGGATCAGCGTGGCCGCGGTCGAGATCAGCGTCAGCACGAACCCGGTGGTGAGCTCCCTGCGGTAGGGCCGGGCAAAGCGCCACAGCCGCAGCAGCACCCAGGTCGAGGGCGGTGCATGGAGCTCCCGCGCGCACACCGGGCATTCGTCGCTGTCGGGCGGCAGCGGCGACTGGCATTGCGGGCACAGGGCGGGCTCGTCTTCGGTGGCCACCACCCCCTGCCCCTGCAGCAGCGCGAGCTGCTGCTCGAACTGCTGGATGAGCCGCAGCGCCTGCACGTTCGCGGCCAGCGTGAAGCGCCAGACCGCGAGCCGCGCGTGGGCGCCAAACAGCTCGATCGTGCCGACGCCGGCATGGTCGAAATGGCGTACGCCCAAGTCGGCGGTCAGATCCCAATGCTGCCAGCGCCCATCGCCCGGCGCCGCCGGATCGGGCTCGAACGCCCAGAGGCGGCGATTCGTCACCGCGAGCAGTCCTGTGGAAAACCGCAGCCGGCGGTCCAAGTCAACCGCGAGCGTCGCCAGCACGTTTTCATCAGCAACGAGCCGGGCACGCAGCGCCTCCTGCGCCGAACCCAAATCTGCATCCGCCGTGGCGGCAACGATCGAATGGTGATTTTGCATTTTGTTTCCGTGCCGGAGCCCCAGAATCCTGGTTCTTCCGGTATCCGGTCCGCGGAAATTTCCGTGGCCGCCGCGTTGCCTGCGTCGTCCCACCGGGGGGACGAACAGCCCGACCCCGATGGACAGGCGGCTTAAGCACAACAGTCTCAGCAGTATATGAGTCCAAATCCGAAAAACGACATCAAGCTGCTGCGCATCAGTTACCTGCGCGGCCCGAACATCTGGACCTACCGCCCGGCGCTCGAAGTCTGGCTCGACCTGGGCGAACTGGAAGACCACCCCTCGAACCTGCTGCCGGGCCTGAACGAGCGGCTGCTCGCTTGGCTGCCGGCGCTGGTGGAGCACCACTGCGGCGTCGGCGAGCGCGGCGGCTTCGTGCAGCGGCTGCACGAGGGCACCTGGGCCGGTCATGTGCTGGAACACGTGGTGATCGAGCTGCTGAACCTGGCCGGCATGCCGACCGGCTTCGGCCAGACTCGCAGCACCAGCCAACGCGGCGTCTACCGCATGGTGTTTCGCGCACGCGACGAGCAGGTGGCGCGCACCGCGCTCGCGCAGGGCCACCGGTTGCTGATGGCCGCGATCAACGACCAGCCGTTCGACGTCGCGCAGGCGGTGACCCAGCTGCGCGACCGGGTCGACGACTGCTACCTCGGACCGAGCACCGCCAGCATCGTCGCCGCGGCGACCGACCGGCGCATTCCTCACATCCGCCTGAACGCCGGCAACCTGGTCCAGCTCGGCTACGGATCGCGGCAACGCCGGATCTGGACCGCCGAAACCGAGTTCAGCAGCGCGATCGCCGCCGGCATCGCGAGCGACAAGGACCTGACGAAAAAGTTGTTGAAGTCCTGCGGCGTTCCGGTGCCGGAGGGCGAGATCGTCGACAGCCCCGAGGGCGCCTGGGCCGCGGCGCAGGAGATCGGCCTGCCGGTCGCGCTCAAGCCGAGCGATGCGAATCACGGCCGCGGGGTCGCGCTCGACCTGTCGACCGAGGCCGAGGTGCACGCCGCGTTCGCGGTTGCCCAGGCGCATGGCAGCGAGGTGATGGTCGAGCGTTTTGCGCGCGGCCACGAGCACCGGATCCTGGTGGTCGGCGGCAAGGTCGTCGCGGCGGCGCGCGGCGAGACCGCGTCGGTCGTGGGCGACGGCAGCTCGACCGTGGTCGAACTGGTCGACGCGCAGCTCAACACCGATCCGCGGCGCGGCCTGAGCGAAGATTGCCCCCTGAACCTGGTCGAGACCCACACCGACGAGAACATCGTCCTCGAGCTGCAGCGCCAGGGCCTCGCGCCCGACAGCGTGCCCGAGGCCGGCCGTCAGGTGCTGATCCAGCGCAACGGCAATGTCGCGATCGACTGCACCGATCAGATTCATCCGTCGGTCGCCCACGCGGCTTCGCTGGCGGCTCGCGTCGTCGGGCTCGACGTGGCCGGCGTCGACCTCGTCGCCGAAGACATCTCGCGCCCGCTGCAAGACCAGGGCGGAGTGGTGGTCGAAGTCAACGCCGGCCCTGGGCTGCTGATGCACCTCAAGCCCGCCGTCGGCGCACCGCGCCCGGTCGGGAGCGCGATCGTCGATCACCTGTTCCCCGAAGAGCCGGGGAGCCGCCCGCCCGGGCGGATTCCGATCGTCGGCGTGGCCGGCAACAACGACACGCAGATTCTTGCGCGGCTGGTCGCCTGGCTGATCCACCTCGGCGGCAGCCGAGTCGGGCTCGCTTGCCGCGACGGCCTGTTTCTCGATCGGCGCCGCGTCTCGCACGGCAATTGCGCCCGCTTCGACGCGGCGCGCCGGCTGCTGATGAATGTCGCGGTGCAGGCCGCGGTCATCGAGAACGGCGCCGAAGCCATTCTGCGCGACGGCCTCGCCTACGACCGCTGCCTGGTCGGCGTCGTGACCGATTTCGACGGCGCGGCGGAGCTGGGCGAATTCGACATCTCCGAGACCGAACAGATGGCCCGGGTGCTGCGCACCCAGGTCGACACCGTGCTGCCGCACGGCGCCGCGGTGCTCAATGCCGCCGACGAAGCGGTGGCGGCGCTGGCGCCGTTGTGCGACGGCGAGGTGATCCTGTACGCGGACGATCCGCTGGCGCCGGCGATCGCATCGCATCGCACCAAGGGCGGTCGCGCGGTGTTCGTACGCGGCGGCGCGGTGGTCCTCGCCACCGGCACCACCGAGGTCGTGCTGGCGAGTCTGAACCGGCTGATGGGCCGCCATCAACGCGGCGCGCCGGCCGCCGCGGAAGCGCTGCGCCGCAGCCTGCTCGCCGCGGTTGCGACCACCTGGGCGCTGGGCATTTCGAACGACCTGATCGCGGTCGGCATCGAGACCTTCGACCCGGACCTGAAGCCGTACTTCACGACGCCCGAGCCGTTTGCCGCGAACTAGCATGGAACACCCCCAGTCTTTGCGCACTGCGTGTCGCTTCGCCAACCCCCTCTGCGAGGGGGCGCACCCAGCGGCCTGGCAGAGCCAGCTCCGCGGCTGCCCGCGCATGGCCAGCTCCGCGGCCTTCTGCTCCTGCGCGTTTCATGCGTCGCGGGTGGCACCCAGCGCAATGGACCACTGAGATCGAAAGAACCCGAACATGGAAGTCTCACGCATCCGGATCCTGCGCGGCCCGAACCTGTGGTGCCGGCACACCGCGCTCGAGGCCGTCGTGTCGTGCGCGCCGGCCGAGCGCTCGATCGCCGAACTGCCGGACTTCGAATCCCGGGTGCGCGAGCTGTTTCCGGCGATCGGTCCGCTGCAGCGCAGCGGCACCCAGGGTCCGGCCTCGCTGGCTCATGTGCTCGAAGCGGCGACGCTGACGCTGCAGACCCAGGCCGGTTGCCCGGTCACCTTCAGCCGCACCGCGGCCACGGTCGAGATCGGCGTGTACCAGGTCGTCGTCGCCTACAGTGAAGAAGCGGTCGGCCGCGTCGCGTTCGAGCTGGCTCAGGCACTGGTGCAGGCGGCGCTGAACCACACCGGCTTCGATCTGGCCGCCGCGATTGCACGGCTGCGCGAGACCGACGAGGACGAACGGCTCGGGCCCAGTACCGGCGCGATCGTCAGTGCCGCCGCCGCTCGCGGCATCCCGTGGCGCCGGTTGACCCAGGGCAGCTTGGTGCAGTTCGGCTGGGGTTCGCGCCAGCGCCGCATCCAGGCGGCCGAGGTGGACGCGACCAGCGCGGTGGCGGAAGCAATCGCGCAGGACAAGGACCTGACCAAGAAGCTGCTGTACGCGGCCGGGGTGCCGGTGCCGTTCGGCCGTCCGGTGGCCGATGCCGCAGACGCCTGGGCCGCGGCCTGCGAGATCGGCCTGCCGGTCGTCGTCAAGCCGCAGGGCGGCAACCAGGGCAAGGGGGTCACCGCCAACGTTGCGAGCCGGGAGCATCTGGAAGCCGCGTTCCAGGCGGCGGCCGAAATCGGCGACGTGATGGTCGAGAAGTATCTGTCCGGCAACGACTTTCGCCTGCTGGTGGTGGGCGACAAGCTGGTCGCCGCCGCGCGGCGCGAGCCGCCGCACGTGACCGGCGACGGCATCCATACCGTGCGCGAGCTGGTGGACCGGATCAACGCTGACCCGCGGCGCGGCGACGGCCATGCGACCTCGCTGACCCGGGTCCGGGTCGACGAGATCGCGGTGGCCCGCCTCGGCGCGCAGGGCCTGACCCCTGAATCGGTCCCGGCCAAGGGTCGGCGCATCGTGCTGCGCGTCAACGCGAACCTGAGCACCGGCGGCACCGCCACCGACGTGACTGACGACGTCCACCCCGAGATCGCCGCCAACGCGGTCGCCGCAGCGCAGATGGTCGGGTTGCATGTCTGCGGCGTCGACATGGTGTGCGAGAGCGTGCTGCGGCCGATGCGCGAACAGCATGGCGGGATCGTCGAGGTCAACGCCGCCCCCGGGCTGCGCATGCACCTGTCGCCTTCGTTCGGCAAAGGCCGTGCGGTCGGCGAGGCGATCATGTCGCATCTGTTCGCCAACGGCGACGACGGCCGCATCCCGGTGGTCGCCGTCACCGGCACGAACGGCAAGACCACGACCGCGCGGCTGATCGCGCATCTGCTGGCGGGCAGCGCGCTGCGCGTCGGCTTGACCAATACCGACGGGATCTGGGTCAACGGCCAACAGATCGACAGCGGCGACTGCAGCGGGCCGCGCAGCGCGCGCAGCGTGCTGATGCACCCCGACGTCGACGCGGCCGTGTTCGAGACCGCCCGCGGCGGGATGCTGCGCGAGGGCCTGGGGTTCGACCGCTGCCAAGTGGCAGTGGTCACCAACATCGGCGCGGGCGACCATCTGGGGCTGAACTTCATCACCACGGTCGAAGACCTGGCGGTGCTGAAAAGGGTCATCGTGCAGAACGTCGCGTCCAACGGCTATGCGGTGCTGAATGCGGCCGATGCTATGGTCCAGGCGATGGCGTCGAGCTGCCCCGGCCAGGTGATCTTCTTTGCCGCGGACCATCACCTGCCGGCGATGGCGACGCAGCGCGCGCAGGGCCGGCGCATGGTGTACGTGGACGACGGCGCAATCGTGGCCGCCGAAGGCTCCTGGCGCGAGCGCATCGAACTGGCCGAGATCCCGATCACCGCGAACGGGGCGATCGCCTTCCAGGTCGAGAACGTGATGGCCGCGGTCGCGGCGGCGTGGGGCGTGGGCCTGGACTGGGACACGATTCGTCGCGGCCTGGCCAGCTTCTCGAGCGACGCCGGCCATGTGCCGGGCCGGTTCAACCTGATGCAGTACCGCGGCGCGACGGTGATCGCCGACTACGGCCACAACCCCGACGCGATGCGTGCGCTGGCGGCCGCGGTGCAGGCCATGCCGGCGCGCCGCCGCAGCGTCGTGATCAGCGGCGCCGGCGACCGCCGCGACGAGGACATCCGCGAGCAGACCGCGATCCTCGGCGATGTGTTCGACGACGCGATCCTGTACCAGGATGCCTGCCAGCGCGGCCGCGCCGACGGCGAGGTGCTGGCGCTGCTGCGCGCCGGGCTGGCGCACGCCAGGCAAACGAGCCACGTCTCCGAGATCCGCGGCGAGTTCGCCGCGATCGACGCCGCACTCGAGCGGCTGGAGCCGGGCGATCTGTGCCTGGTCCTGGTCGACCAGGTCGAGCAGGCACTGGCGCACCTGGCGCGGCGCGTCGCCGAGGCCGGGCAGGAAGTCGCTCCGATCGAAGCCGCGGTCGCTCCCTGAGGCGACGCAGCGCGGACGGCCGCATGGGAGGCACGTTCCGCTCGCTCGCTGCCCGAAACTACCGGATCTGGGCCGCCGGGGCGGTGGTGTCGAACGTCGGCACCTGGATGCAGCGCACCGCGCAGGACTGGCTGGTGCTGACCGAGCTCACCCGCCACAACGCGACCGCGGTCGGCATCGTGATGTCGCTGCAGTTCGGGCCGCAACTGCTGCTGCTGCCGCTGACCGGCTTCGCCGCCGACCACCTGGACCGGCGCCGGCTGCTGTTCGCGACGCAGGCCGCGATGGGCCTGCTCGCGCTGGGGCTGGGCCTGCTCACCGTCACCGGCGCCGTGCGGCTGTGGCAGGTGTACCTGTTCGCGCTGCTGCTCGGCATCGTCGCGGCGTTCGACGCGCCGGCGCGCCAGGCGTTCGTGTCGGAACTGGCCGGCGAAGGCGATCTGCCGAACGCGGTCGCGCTCAATTCCGCGTCGTTCAACGCGGCGCGTCTGGTCGGGCCGGCGGTGGCCGGCCTGCTGATCGGCGCGGTCGGCACCGGCTGGGTGTTCCTGATCAACGCGGTGTCGTACCTCGCCGTCCTTTATTCGCTGGCCCGGCTGCGCGCCGCTGAACTGCATCCGCGCCATGCGGCGACGTCCCGCGGCTTTCGTGTTGCCGACGGCATCCTGTACGTCTGGCGGCGCGCGGACCTGAAAGCGCTGCTGCTGATGCTGTTCCTGCTCGGCACCTTCGGCCTGAACTTCCCGATCTTCATCTCGACGATGTCGGTGAGCACGTTCCACATCGATGCGCGCCACTACGGCGTGCTGACCTCGATGATGGCGATCGGCTCGGTCACCGGCGCACTGCTGGCCGCGCGGCGGCCCCGGCCCACGATGACGCTGCTGGTCGGCGCCGCAGCGGCGTTCGGCGTCGGCTGCGGCCTGGCCGCGGTCATGCCCGACTACCGGTTGTTCGGCGTCGCGCTCGTCGCAGTCGGCATCGCGGCGCAGACCTTCACCGCTTCCACGAACGGACTGGTCCAGCTCTCGACCGAACCGGCGATGCGCGGCCGGGTGATGGCGATCCATCTGGCGATGCTGCTCGGCGGCACCCCGGTCGGCGCGCCCATCGTCGGCTGGATCGCCGACACCCTCGGGCCGCGCTGGGCACTGGGTGTGGGGGCGCTGGCCGGCCTTGCCACCGCCTGGGTCGGCCTGCGCTATCTGGTCGCGTACCGCGGGCTGCGCGTGCGCATCGAAGCCGGGCGCCTGCGCTGGCGCAGGGATCGGAGCGGCGACGCGCCGAGCGACCACCAACAGCCGTGACCGTGCGCCGACGCTTTGCCGGCAGCCGGTAGAATCGGGCCCTGCCGCGGGTGTAGTTCAATGGCAGAACGGCAGCTTCCCAAGCTTCATACGAGGGTTC
>JAFECV010000790.1 GCA_018241985.1 Pseudomonadota bacterium
CGGCCCGAAGAGGCGGTGCCTCTGGCGCCGCCGCGGCCTGCAAGGCCACCCAGCGGAGCCGGCTCCGCGGGTGCCCGCGGTTTGGCTCTGCTGTGCTGACTCTCGGGATTGAAGACAAAGGCTGCAGCCATGACGGACTACTACGACTCTCTCGAAACCCGCGACCCGGCGGAGCGCGAGGCCGCGCTGCTGGCCGCGCTGCCGCGCCAGATCGCGCATGCGCGCGCGCACAGCCCGGCGCTGGCCGCGATCCTGGCCGAGGTGGACCCGGAGCAGGTCCGCTCGCGCGCCGCGCTCGCGCGGCTGCCGGTCACGCGCAAAGCTGAGCTGCAGGCGCGCCAGCAGGCGGTGCGCGCGGCCGGCGGCGACGCGTTCGGCGGCTTCGCCGCGCTGCGCCACGGCGCGCGCATGCCGCGCGCGTTCGCCAGCCCGGGCCCGATCTACGAACCCGAGGGCGGCGCGCGCGACTACTGGCGCACCGCGCGCGCGCTGCACGCGGCCGGCTTTCGCGCCGGCGACCTGGTGCACAACGCGTTCAGCTACCACATGACGCCCGGTGCCTTCATCATGGAAGCCGGCGCGCACGCTTTAGGCTGCACCGTGTTCCCGGCCGGCACCGGCCAGACCGAACAGCAGCTGCAGGCGATCGCCGACCTGAAACCCCAGGGCTACGCCGGCACGCCGAGCTTCCTGCGCATCCTGATCGAGAAGGCGCGGGAGTCGGGCAGCGACATCGCCAGCCTGCGCAAGGCGCTGGTCAGCGGCGAAGCCTGTCCGCCCAGCCTGCGCGACTGGTTCGGCGAACGGGAAATAGCGGCGTACCAGTGCTACGCGACCGCCGACCTCGGCCTGATCGCGTACGAGACCCGCGCGCGCGAGGGGCTGGTGCTGGACGAAGGCGTGCTGCTCGAGATCGTGCGCCCCGGCACCGGCGATCCCGTAGCGGCGGGCGAGGTCGGCGAGGTGGTGGTGACGGTGCTGAACCCCGACTACCCGCTGGTGCGCTTCGGCACCGGCGACCTCTCGGCCGTGCTGCCCGGCCCCTGCCCCACCGGCCGCAGCAACACGCGCATCAAGGGCTGGATGGGCC
>JAFECV010000791.1 GCA_018241985.1 Pseudomonadota bacterium
GGCTGCGCCTGCCGTACTGGCGCGAGATGCTGGACGCGCTCGCGCGCGAGCCCTGGTGGGGTTACGGCTGGCAGCAGGTGGGTGCGGCGCAGCAGCGCGTGGCATCGCTGTATCCGCCGCTCGGGCATGGGGTGTATTTCGACCACAGCCACGACATCGTGCTGGACCTGCTGCTGTGGAACGGCATCCCCATCGGCGGGCTGATCGTGCTGCTGCTGGGCTGGTGGTTCGTCGTTCATATCCGCGCCTGCCGCGACGCGCGCGCGGCCTGGCTGCTGGCGGCGGTGGGCGGTGTCGTTGTACACGGGCTGCTCGAATACCCGCTGGAATACGCGTACTTCCTGATCCCGGTCGGGCTGGCGATGGGCGCGGTCGAGGGGTTCGCGCCGGCCGGTGGCGCGGCCTTGCGCGTGCCGCGCTGGGCGGCGCTGGTCTTCACGTTGCTGCTCGCCACCGTCTCCGTGGGGGTGGCTTCGGACTACATGCAGGCCGAGCAGAACTATCGCATCCAGCGCTTCGAGCTCGCGCACATCGGCACCGACCGAGTCCATACGCCGGCGCCCCACCTTCGGTTGCTGACGCAACTCGACGCCTTTTTGCAGATCGCCCATACCGACCCCAAGCGCGGCATGAACCCTACGCAGATCGAGGCGCTGCGCAGGGCGGCGCTGCGCTTCGGCTCGCAGCCGGCACTGCGCCGCTACGCGGTGGCACTGGCACTGAACGGCCGCCCGGCCGAGGCGGCGCACCAACTGCAGATCCTGCGGCACATCTGGGGCGAGCAGGCGTATAGGGAAGCCAAGGCGCAGATGACCGCGCTCGCGGCGAACGGGTACCCGGAGCTGCGGGAGCTTGCGTTGCCTTGAAAGGGGGCGCGGTGGGCGCGCTGCGAGCGGCGACGCAGTCAGAGGCCCTAGAACAGCTCGCTGTGCGATCCGGTGCGGATAAGCCTGAGAGAGCCGCCCTGGAGTGGCCCCTCCTTGTCGTAGATGAGCAGCCAATCCGCCTCCACGTGGCACTCTCGCACTCCAACGTACTCGCCGGACAGTTCATGATCGCGATGTTTCGGGTCAAGCGGCCGATCGTTCA
>JAFECV010000792.1 GCA_018241985.1 Pseudomonadota bacterium
AGGCAGTAGGCGGTGTTGTGCTTGGCTGCATCGCGCCCGTCCCGCACGGGCACCACCTCTTCGGGCGGCCCCTGCCAGCCGACCGTGGTCAGCAGCTGGTTGCGGCTCGCCACCGCCGTGCTGCCGGTGTTCATCAGCATGAAGCAGCCGGTGCCGTAGGTGTTCTTCGCCATGCCGGGCGCGAAGCAGGCCTGGCCGAAGGTCGCGGCCTGCTGGTCGCCGGCGACGCCGGCGATCGGGATCGGTGCGCCGAACAGTTCGGCATCGGTCTCGCCGAGCACGCCGCTGGACGGCACGACGCGCGGCAGCAGCGCGCGCGGCACGCCGAACAGGCGCAGCAGTTCGTCGTCCCAAGCCAGCCGGTGCAGGTCGAACAGCAGCGTGCGCGACGCATTGCTGGCGTCGGTCGCGTGCACGCGCCCTTTGGTGAGCCTGTGGATCAGCCAGCTGTCGATCGTGCCGAACGCGAGTTCGCCGCGCTCGGCGCGGCGGCGCGCGCCCGGCACATGCTCGAGCAGCCACGCGAGCTTGGTCGCGGAGAAATAAGCGTCGATCTCCAGACCGGTCTTGGCGTGGATGCGCGCCGCGAGGCCGCGCGCGCGCAGCGCATCGCACTGCGCGGCGGTGCGGCGGTCCTGCCAGACGATCGCCGGCGCGACCGGCTTGCCCGTGGCGCGCTCCCACAGCAGCGTGGTCTCGCGCTGGTTCGCGATCCCGATTGCTGCGATATTGATAGCATTCTGTGAAGACCCTGCCTTCGCTTCACGCAGTTTTGCTATGCATTCTCGGGCGACGGCCAGCTGCGTGTCCCAGATCTCGCCCGCATCGTGCTCGACCCAGCCCGGGTGCGGGAAATGCTGACGGAACTCGCGCTGCGCCAGCGCGGCGATGCGGCCGGCACCATCGATCAGCAGCGCGCGCGAACTGGTCGTGCCCTGGTCGAGCGCGAGGATATAGTCCATTGAAGACGAGATTAGCGCATCGCCAAAGCAGCGCGCCACTGGTGTTTGCCAGCAACGGGCCGGCGCAACGAACCGGCGCACCAGCCGCCGCGCAGCGCCGATGCAGGAGACATGGACATGACCAAT
>JAFECV010000793.1 GCA_018241985.1 Pseudomonadota bacterium
CCCGCTCGATGGCATCGACCGCCAGCAGCGCCAAGTCGGCGTACCAGGCGGGCTCCGCTTCGGCCGGTGGCGGCCTGAAGGGTGCTGCTGCCGGCGTGGGCAATGTCGCCAAGACTGGCGCGCAGGCGGCCGGGCAGAAGGTCGCCGATGGGGCGCGTTCGATGAAGGAACGCATGGCGGCGGCCTTTCGGCCTGATGACGCTGGATCGGCGTCGGGGGGCGCCGCCGCACAGGCCGCAAGCGAGTCTCCCGCCACAGCCCCATCCACCGAACAGCCCGCCTGGGCCAAGCGCCTGCATCGCAGGCAGCAGCTTACCCATGCCGCAACCACCGTCGCCCACACGCTGCGCGGCGGCGACGGCGGCAGCTCCAGCCAGGGGCCAAGCCTGCGCAGTCCAGATGAATGAAGCGATTCCTGATCCTCAAGGAGAACTCCCATGCGATTCAAACGACCGCAGGTGCGCTATGCCGACACGCCGCAGCCTGCTACCCCGTACCAATCCGCCGCCCAGGTCTGGGACGAGCGCATCGGCTCGGCCCGCGTGCAGGCGAAGAACTGGCGCTTCATGGCCTTTGGCTGCCTCACCTTGGCCGTGCTGATGGCGGGCGGCCTGGTCTGGCGCTCGGCGCAGTCCATCGTGACGCCTTACGTCATCGAGGTGGACAACGCGGGCCAGGTGCGCGCTGTCGGCGAGGCCACCACGCCGTATCGACCCAGCGATGCGCAGATCGCCTATCACCTGGGCCGCTTCATCGGCCTGGTGCGCTCGCTGTCCATCGACCCCATCGTGGTGCGGCAGAACTGGCTCGATGCCTACGACTACACGACCGACAAAGGCGCGGTCGTGCTCAACGAGTACGCCCGCGTGAACGATCCGTTCGCGCGCATCGGCAAGGAGTCGGTGACGGTGCAGATCACCAGTGTGACCCGCGCCAGCGACACGTCTTTCAACGTGCGCTGGACGGAGACGCGCTTCGTCAATGGCGCGCTGGATCGCACCGAACGCTGGAACGCCGTGGTTTCCATCGTGCAGCAGACGCCGCGCACCGAGCAGCGCGTGCGCAAGAACCCTCTGGGTATCTACG
>JAFECV010000794.1 GCA_018241985.1 Pseudomonadota bacterium
CTCCGAGCCTGCCTGCGCAGGCTTGGACGGCCCGAAGAGGCGGTGCCTCTGGCGCGGCCTGCTCCGCGGCCTCTCGAACCCGTTTCATACGGCACGGGCGGTGCGCAGTAAAACGCGCCGCCGTCTCGCGGCCAGCTTAATGCGTCGGCGGCGGGCGGCCCTGGTCCGCGCCGGCGTAGGTCGGCAGGTTCCAGCTATAGCGCAGCGACAGGAAGCGCATGGCGATGCAGACCGTCATCGCGATCCACGGGCTCCAGTCGGTGAGCAGGTCGAAGTGCTGGGCGCCGGCCTCGATCGCGGCGCCGCACAGCGCCGCCAGCGCGTAGATTTCGCGCTGCAGGATCGCCGGCACGCGGGTCAGCAGCACGTCGCGCAGCACGCCGCCGCCGACCGCGGTGGTGGTGCCGAGCAGGATCGCGACCTCGGTGTTGTGCGTGTACAGCATCGCCTTCTGCGCGCCCGAGACCGCGAACAGGCCGAGCCCGATCGCGTCGAAGATCAGCACCGGCTGCTTCAGCCGCTCGACCTGGGCGTACCCGCCGATAGCGAGCGCGACCGCGACCATCGCCACCAGCAGATAACGCCAGTTCGCGAGGCCAGCCGGCGGGATCGCGCCGATGCACAGGTCACGCACGATGCCGCCGCCACAGGCGACGCTGTACGCGATCACCGCGATGCCGAACAGGTCGCAGTTGCGCTGCTTGGCCGCCACCGCGCCGCTGATCGCGAACGCAAAGGTGCCGGCCAGGTCCAGCAGGGTCAGCAGGGTGTGTCCGTTCATCGCATGCAGCCTCAGGCTGCGGCGCATGATAAGCGCGCCGGCGGTCGGTGCCCCGGTCGCGTGCTGCGTCTCGATCGGGGGTCGACGATCAGTCGGGCATGTTGATGACCCGCTCGAACTCGTCGTCGGGTTCGATGCCCTCGGGCGGCACCAGGCCCTCGTCGGGTTCCACGGGCAGGTCGTCCGGTTCCTCGTCGTCCGGCGGCAGGGTCGGGACCGGCTGTGGTTTCGATCTCGGCATGTCAGGCCTCCTGGAGTGCATCGCTCGCCGCACCCGGGCGTCGCTCGCGGGAA
>JAFECV010000795.1 GCA_018241985.1 Pseudomonadota bacterium
GAGCATCGCGCGGCGGCTGCAGGATCCGCTGGCCGAGCTGGTGAAGATCGACCCGAAGAGCATCGGCGTCGGCCAGTACCAGCACGACGTGAACCAGGCCGCGCTCGCGCGCCAGCTGGGCACCGTGGTGGAGGACTGCGTGAACGCGGTCGGCGTGGATCTCAACACCGCGAGCGCGCCGCTGCTGGCGCGAGTGTCGGGCCTGTCGGCGAGCGTGGCGCGCGCGCTCGTGCATTGGCGCGAGGCGAACGGCGCATTCCGCAACCGCCAGCAACTGCTGGCTGTGGCCGGCCTCGGCGCGAAGACCTTCGAGCAGAGCGCGGGGTTCCTGCGCATCCGCGACGGCGACAACCCGCTCGACATGACCGGCGTGCACCCCGAGACCTACCCGGTGGTCGAGCGCATCATCGCAAGCGCGGGCCGGACCGTGGACCAGTTGATGGGCCGCGCCGAGCTGCTGAAGACGTTTGCACCCGACCGGTTTGCCGACGAGCGCTTCGGCGCGATCACGGTGCGCGACATCCTGGCCGAGCTGGAGAAGCCCGGCCGCGACCCGCGCCCCGAATTCCGGGTCGCGCGCTTCAACGACGGGCTGGACGACATCGCGGACCTCAAGCCCGGCATGCTGCTCGAAGGCACGGTGAGCAACGTTGCGCAGTTCGGCGCGTTCGTCGACCTGGGCGTGCACCAGGACGGGCTGGTGCACGTGAGCCAGCTCAGCCACCGCTTCGTGCAAGACGCGCGCGAGGTGGTGCGGACCGGCGACATCGTGAAGGTCAGGGTGCTCGAGGTGGATCTGGCGCGCAAGCGCATCGGCCTGTCGATGAAGCTGGATGCCGCGAGTGCGGGGCAGGGCGCCGGACGGGGCGCTGGGCAGCGTGCGCCAACCGGCGCGGGGCGCGCGCCGCAGCGCGGTGAAGCGGTGCCGACCGCGATGGCGTCCGCGTTTGCCAAGCTTTCGCGCAGGGGGCCGTAGCCAGCCGTTGCCGTGTCGGGGATTCGCCGAGGATCTTCGTGCCGGATGCTATCGTTTATGTAGCTGACTGAGAGTATTCCGCCTTCGCTCGCGGCCTGT
>JAFECV010000796.1 GCA_018241985.1 Pseudomonadota bacterium
AGCTCCCTCCGCTACCCCGGCCTGCGCATCACGACCAGCTTGGCGACCAGCCGCTGGCAGGTTTCGCCCTGCTGGTTCAGCGTGAGGCTCTCGACGGTCACGATGCCACGATCGGGCTTGGAGCGCGACGGTGTGATCTCGACGATCTTGCTGACGACATGCAGGGTGTCGTCGGGCCGGGTCGGACGCGGCCACTGCAGTTCGATGCCCGCGCCGATGATGCCGTTGCCCAGCGGCACGCTGTCCACCAGCAGCCTCATCGTGATCGCGGCCGTGTGCCAGCCGCTGGCCGCGAGGCCGTGGAAGAACGTGCCCTTCGCGGCCTGCGCGTCGAGGTGAAACGGCTGCGGATCGAACTCGCGGGCGAAGGCGACGGTCTGCCCGGCATCGAGGCGATGCTCCGCGCTGGGGTACTCGGCGCCGACCACGAGGTCGTCGAGATACAGGGGTTCTTGCTGGGTCATGCCGCGTTTCTCCTCGAAGTGGGTGACATCATCCACCGCGCAGAGTGACCTTGAACCCGACGGGGCGAACGCTATGCGGAACGCTCAGCCGCGCCCCGCGAACGGCATCTTGGTCGCCATCACCGTGTGGAACATCACGTTCGCGGTCAACGGCAGGCCGGCCATGTAGACGATGGACTGGCCGACGATGGCCACGTCCATCAGCGGCTCGACCGCGATCTCGCCGTTCGCCTGCAGGATGCCGGTGGCCATGCGCTCGGCCATCTCGGTGGCGGCGTTGCCGATGTCGATCTGGCCTACCGCGATGTCGTACTTGCGGCCATCGAGCGACGCCGCCTTGGTCATCCCCGACACCGCATGCTTGGTGGCCGTGTAGGCGATCGAATTCGGGCGCGGCGTGGTGGCCGAGATCGAGCCGTTGTTGATGATGCGCCCGCCCCGCGGGGTCTGCCCCTTCATCGCGCGAAAGGCCGCCTGGATGCACAGGAACATGCCGGTCAGGTTGGTGTCGACCACGCTGCGCCATTCGGCCGGCGTCAGGTCTTCCAGCAGCTTCGGCGGCCCGCCGACGCCGGCATTGTTGAACAGCAGGTCGACGCGGCC
>JAFECV010000797.1 GCA_018241985.1 Pseudomonadota bacterium
CGGTCAGGTCTTCGTCCCAGACTTGGCCGGTGGTGTCGGCGACGGCTTTGTCGTCCGCGCGCTTGCGCGAGTTCGCGAACAGCAGCCAGACGATGCCGGCGATGTTGGCGAAGGTCAGGACGATGATGTACCAGTTCCAGAAGTTGCTCATGCGCGCGGCTCCGAGGCAGGGGGTACGGTGTCGTCGGGGGCGAGGGCGAGGGCGGCGGCTTCGGCGAAAGCGCGTTCGCGCTGCCGGCTCCAGGCCCAGCCGACGATGCCGGCGAACGACACCAGCATCAGGGCGATGGCGATGCCGGAGATCATGGCGTGGCCTCCTTCGATTTCACGCCAAGGCCCTGCAGGTAGGCGATCAGCGCATCCAGCTCGGTCTTGCCTTCCAGGCTCGGCCCGACGCTGGCGAAATCGGCATCGGTGTACGGATGACCGAGCATCTTGAGCACGCGCATCTTGTGCTCGATCAGCTTCGGATCGGGCGTCCCCTTCGCCAGCCACGGATAGCCGGGCATGTTCGACTCGGGCACGACGTTGCGCGGATTGCTCAGGTGCACGCGATGCCAGTCGTCGGAGTAGCGTCCGCCGACGCGCGCCAGATCCGGACCGGTGCGCTTGGAACCCCACTGGAACGGACGGTCGTACACCGATTCGCCGGCGACCGAGTACGGCCCGTAGCGCAGCGTCTCGGAGGCCAGCGTGCGGATCATCTGCGAGTGGCAGTTGTAGCAGCCCTCGCGGATGTAGATGTCGCGGCCGGCGAGCTGCAGCGGCGCGTACGGCTTCACGCCCGGGGCGGGCTCGATCGCCTGCGCCTGGTACATCAGCGGCACGATCTCGACCAGGCCGCCGACGACGATGACGAGCAGGATCAGGATCGCCATCAGGCCGACGTTTTTTTCGACGAATTCATGGGACATGACGGGCTCCTCAGGCGTGGACGGGGGCGGGGACGCGAACCAGCGGCGCCACGCGCCGCGGCGTGCAGGTCTTCCACACGTTCCAGACCATGACCAGCATGCCGGTGAGGAACATCAGCCCGCCGACGAAGCGGGTGACGTAGAACGGAT
>JAFECV010000798.1 GCA_018241985.1 Pseudomonadota bacterium
TGTAGCCGCTTTCCACGTCGGTGACGCCCCGCACCTTCACGTACACCGCCTCGGTGCACCAGAAGCAGCCGCCGGCCAGGGTCAGGGTTTCGAGTTGCTGTGCCATCACGTCCATCCATGAACGCCCCGCGCGGGGCCCCAAACCATTGTCCGGCTTTTGCCATGCCCTTGCCGCGCCATACCACGGACGGGAGCGGCGGCCGGTCCCTTTAAAATCAGCGCTTCGCACCGTCCCCGGAACCCGAACCCCATGAAAGCGATGATGAACGTCGAGCAGGCGCGCTTCAACATGATCGAGCAGCAGATCCGCACCTGGGACGTGCTCGACGACCGCGTGCTGCGCCTCCTGGCGCTGCTGCGGCGGGAAAACTTCGTGCCGCCCGAGCACCGCGCGCTGGCCTTCGTCGACATGCAGATCCCGCTGCCGCCGCACACGCACGCCAGCCAGTGCATGCTCGAGCCCAAGGTCGAGGCGCGGCTGCTGCAGGAGCTGGCGCTGCAAGGCCACGAGACGGTGCTCGAGATCGGCGCCGGCTCCGGCTACATGGCGGCGCTGCTGGCGAGCCAGGCGCGGCACGTGGTCACGCTCGAGATCGAGCCCGCGCTCGCGCGCTTCGCGCGCGGCAACCTCCAGCGCGCCGGCATCACCAACGTCGAGGTGCGCGAGGCCGACGGCTCGCAAGGCATCCTGGCCGATGCGCCGTTCGACGCGATCCTGGTCAGCGGCGCGGTCGCGTCGGTGCCGCGCGGCCTGCTGGAGCAACTCAAGGTCGGCGGCCGGCTCGCGGCGATCGTCGGCGACCAGCCGGTGATGCAGGCGACCTTCGTCACCCGCGCGGAGCAGGACGGCTGGCGCACCGAGCAGCCGTGGGACACGATGGCGCCACGGCTCCGGAATTTTCCGGTGCCGTCGCCGTTCAAGTTTTGAACCGATCCTGACCGGCGCAGCAGCAACCGATGGTTTCCGAAATCGCCCCCGCCGACCTGTCCGCCTGGATGCAGGCCAAGCGCCCGCACGGCCAACCGGTGCTGCTCGACGTGCGCGAGCCCTGGGAGTGCGAGC
>JAFECV010000799.1 GCA_018241985.1 Pseudomonadota bacterium
GATGAAGGCGATGCCGGAGCCGTCCGTAATCAGGAGGTGACCCATGCTGCTGCTTGATCGTTCTTTCGACGTCTCGGTCACGCCCGTCGCCAGCGCCGACCTGCCGGAGCAGACCCTGCGCGGGGTGGAGCGCTTTCTGTTCCGTGAGGTGCGCCTGCTCGACGAGCGCCGTTTCGCCGAGTGGCTCGAGCTTTGGACGGATGACGGACGCTATTGGGCGCCCCGCTTTCGCGGCCAGGCCAATCCGTTCGAGCAGATTTCGCTTTTCTGGGAAGACGCGGTGCTGCGCGAGGTGCGCATGCGCCGCCTGGAGAACCCGCGCAACTGGTCGCAGCAGCCGCCCACGCGCAGTTCGCGCGCCGTTTCCAACGTCAGCGTCGAAGGGCTGGATGCCGCCGGCCACCTGATCGTGCGCTCGGTGTTCCAGTACACCGATTGGCGCGGCGAGCAGAGGCAACTGGCGGGCACGCTGCACCACAAGCTCGCCGCCACCGAAGCAGGCGGCTGGAAGATGGTGCTCAAGAAGGTCGAGTTCGTGAACTGCGAAGACATCTTCGGCGCGCTGGAGGTGTTCGTGTGACGCCGGGCATCGCGGTGCTGGCACTGCATTTCCAGAACGACGTGCTGCACCCGGAAGGGAAAATCCGCGTCGGACTTGGCACGCAGGATCCGGCGCGCTTGGCACTGGTGGATTGCGCCGCACGGCTGCTGCAGACCGCCCGTTCGCAAGCCTGGCCGATCTTTCACGTGAGAATCGCCTTTCGAGGTGACTATGCCGACCTGGCGGGCAACATGCCCATCATGCGGCGCACCCGCGAGGTCGGCGCGGTGCGCGAGGGGGAATGGGGCGCCGAGTTTTTCGCGGCCCTGGCGCCGCGGCAGGGTGCCGGCGAATTCGTCATCACGCACAAACGCATCAGCGCCTTTTTCGGCACCGATCTCGAAGCGCTGTTGCGCCTGCAGCAGGTGCAGCGCCTGGTGGTGGCCGGGGTGGCGACCCATTCGGTGGTGGAGGGCACGGTGCGCGATGCGGCCGACCGGGGGTTCGACGTCAGCGT
>JAFECV010000079.1 GCA_018241985.1 Pseudomonadota bacterium
GCATCCTTCACTCACACCGGAGCGCTGCACGCGGTTGATGGCCGAACTCGACCTCATCCTCATGGAAGCGGCGCGTTCGAGCATTGACGAAGACGAATAGCGAGAATGGCCTGAAGGCATGTGTCGCACGCCATCTAGTCTCGACCCCGAGCCGAGGTGCCGTCGCCTGCGGGACCGACCCCGACGACCCTGCGCGTAGCCCCGCTGGTGCCACGCGCCTGCTCGCAGTAGATTGCAACGCTCCAGCCCTCGGCGCGCAACGGCGCCGGCAACATCGAGCAACGAGCCATGAATCACGAGACGACCCCTCTCCCATCTTCCTTCCGCAAGTTCCGGCTCGGCGCGGCCGGCCTGCTGCTGGTCGTCGCGCTGCTCGCCGGCTGCGCGACCGCGCCGGCCGGCGGCGACGCCGCGTTCTACGCCTACAGCGGCGCCGTCCCGGGCACGCCCGGCATGCTGCTGCGCAGCGAGCCGCTGCCGCCCAAGCTCGGGCTCGAAGCGGCGGCGCGGCAATACCGCATCCTCTACACGTCGACCGACGGGCGCACCGGCAGCGGCCAGCTCGTGACCTCGGGCGCGGTGTTCTACCCCAAGGGCCCGGCGCCGACCGGCGGCTGGCCGATCGTCGCGTGGGCGCACGGCACCGTCGGCGTCGCCGACATCTGCGCACCGTCGCGCAATGTGCGCTCCAAGCGCGACGCGGACTACCTCGACGCCTGGCTGCGCCAGGGCTTCGCCGTGGTCGCGACCGACTACCAGGGCCTCGGCACGTCCCGCATCAGCGGCCCGCACCTGTACCTGGACACGCGCTCCGAGGCCTATTCGGTGCTCGACAGCGTGCGCGCGGCGCTCGGCGGCATGAAGGACCTGTCGAACCGCGTGATCATCGTCGGCCAGTCGCAGGGCGGCGGCGCGGCGTTCGCGACCGCGGGCTACGCGCCGACTTATGCGCCGGACCTGAAGGTGCTCGGCACCGTGGCCACCGGCACGCCCGATCTGGCGCACCTCGGCCCGTCGCCGTACCGGCCGGACGAGGTGAACCCGACGCTCGCCTACGCGATGTACATCGGCTTGACGGTGCAGGCGCTGGACCCGGCGATCCGGTCCGACCAGTTCTACACCGAACGTGCGCTGCCGGTGTACGCGAAGGCCGGATCGATCTGCCTCGGACCGCTGGAGAACGACATCAAGGCAGCGGGGCTGACCAATGCGAACACGCTGCTGCCGGGCGGCACCCCGCTCGCGTTCCGCGTGCTCGGCAGGAGCCTGCTGTACCCGACATACAAGCTGGAACAGCCGCTGTTCATGGGCACCGGCGGCGCGGACCGGGATGTCTCGACCGCGCAGCAACTGAGACTCGCGAAGGATGCCTGCGCGGCCGGCACGCGGGTGCAGCAACATGTGTACCCGGGCCTCTCGCACAGCGCGACGGTGAACGCCTCGCTCGCCGACTCGATTCCGTTCGTGCGGAGCCTGCTCGCCGGTCAGCCGGTGCAATCGACCTGCGCGAGCGGTCCGGATTGAGACGGGTGCCTCGCCCGGCGTGGCCGTCACGCGCCGGGCGATTCACCGATTTCAAGCAAAAGAGGCCGCAAGCGCTCATCCATCAAGCGCCGGTTGCTATCTTATAGATAGCAAACCACAGGCGCGCGCGGGCGCCTTCAGCCGCGCCCGGCGAACGGCATCTTGGTCGCCATCACCGTGTGGAACATCACGTTCGCCTCGAGAGGCAGGCCGGCCATGTGGACGACGGACTGGCCGACGATGGCCACGTCCATCAGCGGTTCGACCGCGATCTGGCCGTTCGCCTGCAGGATGCCGGCCGCCATGCGCTCGGCCATTTCGGTGGCGGCATTGCCGATGTCGATCTGCCCGACCGCGATGTCGTACTTGCGCCCGTCGAGCGAAGCCGCCTTGGTCAGCCCCGACACCGCGTGCTTGGTCGCGGTGTAAGCGATCGAATTCGGCCGCGGCGTGGTCGCCGAGATCGAGCCGTTGTTGATGATGCGCCCGCCGCGCGGCATCTGTGCCTTCATCACGCGGAACGCCGCCTGCAGGCACAGGAACATGCCGGTGAGGTTGGTGTCGACCACGCTGCGCCAGTCATCCGGCGTCAGATCTTCCAGCAGCTTCGGCGGCCCGCTGATGCCGGCGTTGTTGAACAGCAGGTCGACCCGGCCGAATTGCCGGGCCGCGGCGTCGAACAGCGCCTGCACCGACGCCGGCTGCGTCACGTCGGTCGGCACCGCGAGCGCGCGAGCGCCGGCGCCGGAATCGGCGATCACCTGCTGCAGCGGCTCCTGCCTGCGCCCGGCCAACGCGACGCGCCAGCCCGCGCCCAGCAGCGCGAGCGCCGCCGCCTTGCCGATGCCGCTGCCGGCGCCGGTCACGATCGCAACCTTGTCCTGTGTCGTCATCTCTCGAGTCCTCTCGCCCACCGGGGCTACGCGGGTCAGCGCGGGGATCTGCGGCGGGCCGCTTCGGGCTTGGCGGCCCGCGGCTTCGCCTGCGCCGGCCGCGCCCGTTCACTCTGCGTCTTCTGCTTCTTCTGTTTCGCAGGCAGGGCCGCGCCGCGATCCGCCTCGCCCTGCTGTGCCGCGCCGCCCTTGCCGGCGCGCGGCTGGCTTTCAGCATCGTCCCGCACCAGCCGGAAGTCGATGCGCCGGCCGTCCAGGTCGACCCGGCTCACCTGCACCCGCACCCGGGTGCCGATCGCGTAGCGCATGCCGGTGCGCTCGCCGCGCAGTTCCTGGCGCGCCTCGTCGAACCGGAAATACTCGCCGCCCAGTTCGGTGATGTGGACCAGGCCGTCGACGTAGATCGCGTCGAGCGTGACGAAGATGCCGAACGTCGTCACCGCGCTGACCACGCCGCCGTACTCCTCGCCGAGGTGCTCGCGCATGTAGCGGCACTTGAGCCAGGCCTCGACGTCGCGGCTCGCCTCGTCGGCGCGGCGCTCGTTCGCGCTGCAATGCAGCCCGGCCGCCTGCCACGCGTGGTCCTCGGCGCTGAAGGCCGAAGCGCGCGCCGCGGCCCGCTGCTTCGAAGCACCGTTCTTCTCCAGCCGCCGCACGAGCTTCGCCTGGGCTTCGCCCGGCGTCGGCAGCACCGGCAGGTGGTAGCGGTTGCCCGCGAGGATGGCCTTGATCACGCGGTGCACCAGCAGGTCCGGGTAGCGCCGGATCGGGCTGGTGAAGTGCGTGTAGGCCTCGTAGGCCAGGCCGAAGTGGCCGCTGTTGGTGCGCGTGTAGATCGCCTGCTGCATAGAACGCAGCAGCATCGAGTGAATCTGCGGCGCGTCCGGCCGGTCCTTGGTGGCGTTCGCGATCGTCTGCAGGTCGCTCGGCTTCGGATTCTCCCCGAGCGCCATGCCGATGCCGAGCGCCTTCAGGTAGTTGCGCAGCACCTCCAGCTTCTCCGGGGTCGGCCCCTCGTGCACGCGGAACAGCGCCGGGTGCTTGCTGCGCACCAGGTAGTCGGCGCTGCAGACGTTGGCGGCGAGCATCGCCTCCTCGATCAGGCGGTGCGCCACGGTGCGCACGCGCGGTTCGATGCGCTCGATCCGGCCGTTGTCGCCGCAGACGATCTGGGTCTCGGTGGTTTCGAAGTCGACCGCGCCGCGCCGCTCGCGCGCGGCCAGCAGCGCGCGGTAGACCTCGTGCAGGTTCAGCAGGTCGGGCACGCGCGCGGCATGGCGCAGCGCCTCGGGCCCGCGCGTGTTGCCGAGGATCGCCGCCACGTCCGTGTAGGTGAAGCGGGCATGGCTGTGCATCACGGCCGGGTAGAACTGGTAGGCCTGCACCTCGCCCTTGGCCGTGACCAGCATGTCGCACACCATGCACAGGCGGTCCACGCCCGGGTTCAGCGAGCACAGCCCGTTGCTGAGCTTCTCCGGCAGCATCGGGATCACGCGGCGCGGAAAGTACACGCTGGTCGCGCGGTCGAACGCGTCGACGTCGATCGCGCCGCCGGTCTCGACATAGTGGCTCACGTCGGCGATCGCGACCAGCAGCCGCCAGCCGTTGGCCGACTTCGCGCGGCCGACCCGGGCCGGCTCGCAGTAGACCGCGTCGTCGAAGTCGCGCGCGTCCTCGCCGTCGATCGTCACCAGCGGCACGTCGGTCAGGTCGACCCGGTGCTGCCGATCGCGCGGCCGCACCCGGTCCGGCAGCGAGCGCGCCTGCGCGATGCAGGCTGCGGAGAATTCGTGCGGCACGCCGTACTTGCGCACCGCGATCTCGATCTCCATGCCGGGGTCCTCGATCTCGCCGAGCACCTCGCTGACGCGGCCGACCGGCTGGCCGAACAGCGCCGGCGGCTCGGTCAGTTCGACCACCACCACCTGTCCCGGCTTGGCCGCGCCGGTCGCGCCCTTCGGAATCAGCACGTCCTGGCCGTAGCGTTTGTCCTCGGGCGCGACCAGCCAGACGCCGCCTTCCTGCAGCAGCCGGCCGATGATCGGCTGGCGCGGCCGCTCGACGATTTCGACGACCCGGCCCTCGGGCCGGCCGCGGCGGTCGCTGCGCACGATGCGCGCCTTGACCCGGTCGCCGTGCAGCACCGCGCGCATCTCGTTCGGCGGCAGATAGATGTCGGCCTCGTCGTCGTCGCGGACGACGAAGCCGTGCCCGTCGCGATGACCCTGCACCGTGCCGACCACTTCGTCCAGCAGCGTGCCGGTGGTATTCGTGTTTTTGATAGAATTTCTCGCTTTCCTGAAATGCCCAGGTGGCGGAATTGGTAGACGCACTAGTTTCAGGTACTAGCGAGTAACATCGTGGGGGTTCGAGTCCCTTCCTGGGCACCAATATAAGTTAGTTTCCGGGCCGGTTTGGCCCGACCGAAGCCACCGGATATCCGGTGGCTTTTTTGTTTGGACATTGTCTCTACGGACCCGGTCCCGACGCCCCGTCCTTGCGCGCCCTTCACACCGGCATCGCAATCAGGTCGTGCCCCTCGGCCGCGACGATGCGCGCCCGCGTGAATTCCCCGACCTTGAGCGTCTTGCTGGCCTTCTGCGGCGCAAGCAGCCGGACCGTGCCGTCGATCTCGGGCGCGTCGGCGTAGCTCCTGCCGACGCCGCCCTTTCTGCCCAGGCCCGGCGCAGCGTCGACCAGCACCTGCATCTCGCAACCAATGCGCCGCTCGAGCTTCGCAGCCGACACGCCCTCCGCCACCGCCATGAAGCGCGCACGCCGCTCCTCGCGCAACTCCGGCGCCAGCATGCCCGGCAGCTCGTTCGCTGCCGCGCCCGCGACCGGGCTGTAGGCAAAGCAGCCGGCGCGGTCGATCTGTGCCTCGCGCATGAAGTCCAGCAAATGCTGGAACTCTTCTTCGGTCTCGCCGGGGAACCCCGCGATGAAGGTGCTGCGCACCACCAGTTGCGGGCAGTCCCGGCGCCAGCGCTCGAGCCGCTCCAGGTTCTTCTCGCCGCTGGCGGGGCGCTTCATGCGGCGCAACACGTCGGGATGGCTGTGCTGGAACGGCACGTCCAGATACGGCAGTACCCGTCCCCGCGCCATCAGGTCGATCACCTCGTCCACGCTCGGATACGGGTACACGTAGTGCAGCCGCACCCAGGCACCGTACGGCTCGGCCAGCGCGCCGAGCGCCTCGACCAGCTCGAACATGCGCGTGCGGATGGGCCGGCCGTCCCAGAAGCCGGTGCGGTACTTCAGGTCGACCCCGTAGGCCGAGGTGTCCTGGCTGATCACCAGCAGTTCCCGCACGCCGCTGTCGAACAGCCCGCGCGCTTCATGGAGCACGTCGCCGACCGGCCGGCTCACCAGGTCGCCGCGCATCGACGGGATGATGCAGAAAGTGCAGCGGTGGTTGCAACCCTCGCTGATCTTCAGGTACGCGTAGTGCCGGGGCGTGAGCTTGATGCCGGTGGCAGGCACCAGGTCCAGAAACGGATCGTGCGGCTTCGGGCAATGCGCATGCACCGCGTCCATCACCTCCTGCGTCGCATGCGGCCCGGTCACCGCCAGCACGCGCGGGTGCACCTGCCGCACCAGGTTCGCGTCGCCTGCCGCGCCCGGCACCGTGCGCGCGCCCAGGCACCCGGTGACGATCACGCGGCCGTTCTCGGCCAGCGCCTCGCCGATCGTGTCCAGGCTTTCGCGCACCGCGTCGTCGATGAAGCCGCAGGTGTTCACGATGACCAGATCCGCGCCTTCGAAATTCTTCGCGGTCCGGTAGCCCTCGGCGCTGAGCTGGGTGAGGATCAGTTCGGAATCGACCAGCGCCTTCGGGCAGCCGAGGCTGACGAAACCGATCTTCGGTGCCGGCAGCTCCGCTGGCAGCTTGACTTCACTCATTGTCCTGATGGTTCCAGGTTTTTGCCCGGTCTGGCGCCTTTGCAGGGCAGCCGGCCGGCTCAGCGCTTCATCCCGAACGCGCCCAGCATCTGTTCGGCCTGCTTCTGCATCTGCTGCTGCATCTGGTCGAACACGTTGCGCGACTGCTCGACATAGGTCTTCATCAGGCCCTGCATCAGCGGCGACTGCACGTTCATCAGCTGTGCCAGCATCTCGGGCGTCATGCCCTGCGACTGCTCGCGCAGCCGCGTTTGCAGGTCCATGAACGCCTGCACGTTCTTCTCGAGGTAGGTGCCCATGAAGCCCTGCATCGCATGGCCGTAGAAGCGGATGATGTTGGCCAGCACCGCCTCGCTGAAGATCGGCGCGCCGGCCGCCTCTTCCTCCAGGATGATCTGCAGCAGGATCGACCGGGTCAGGTCTTCGTCGGTCTTCGCGTCACGCACCACGAACGGCTCGGAATCGAGCACCAGCCGCCGCACCTCGGCCAGCGTGATGTAGCTGGACGTGTCGGTGTCGTACAGGCGGCGGTTCGGATACTTCTTGATCACGCGCTGCTGCGGTGCGGCCTGCTTGCCGCCAGCGCCGGGCTTCTTCGCTCGCAATGGGGGACTCCTTCTTTTGGCCCTTTGACCGAACAGGCGACGCCTGCGATCGGTGCCAGTCGACAGCGCTGGCTGCTTTGCCATTCTAGTTACAACCATCGACTGGTCCGTCGGGGCTTTCCTTGACGGCAATCAAGTGCCGCCATTGCAGCGCGCGCCCCGGCTTCGTTCATCGGGAATTCCCGGATCCACGGCACGATCGACCACTTGCTGATCCAGATCAATCGCGGCCGGTACGGGGTTTATAGGATGAAATCGTTGACTGGAATAAGCGCACAGGTATGGACTTGGCCTGCAAGCTTGCAATGACCGCAGGCTCAGTAGGGCCGAGATAAACCGAGCCAGTCGTGTCGCAGCAGGCATCGGAGCTGTCGCGTACGCGGCGAGACCGACGAACGAGGGAGGCTGCGATGACCGAATCTCGCACCGCAGGGAGCAGCGAGCAGGAACGGAACGAATCTGAGCGCGGTATGGCTGCGCTCGGCAACGGAGTCTTGATTCACGAACTGTTCGAGGCGCAGGCCACGCGCACGCCGCGGCGCACGGCGCTGACGAGCGCGGGCGCGTCGCTGAGCTACGCGCAACTGAGCGCGCGTGCCGGGCGCCTGGCGAGTGCGCTTCTCGCGCGCGGCGTCGGGCCCGGCCAGCGCGTCGGCCTGTGCGCCCCACGCGGCACGGACATGGTCGCCGCCATGCTCGGCATCCTTCAGACCGGCGCAGCCTACGTGCCGCTGGACCCTTCGTTTCCGCGCGAACGCCTGCGCTTCATGGCGGGCGATGCCGGCCTCGCGATGCTCGTGAGCACCGCCGAGTTGAGCCGGCCGTTCGAACTGCCGCGCGAGCGGCAGTTGCTGCTCGACCTTGACGCCGCGAGCATCGACGCGGCGGCGAACGCGCAGGCGGGCGATCAGGGCGCCCGCGAGGGCATGCGCGCAGAGGCTCCCGCATACACGATCTACACCTCCGGCTCGACCGGCAACCCCAAGGGCGTGGTTGTCCCGCATCGGGCGGTCGTGAACTTCCTCCGCAGCATGGCCCGCGAACCCGGCCTGGCGACGGACGACGTGCTGGTCGCGGTGACGACGCTGTCGTTCGACATCGCGGTGCTGGAACTGCTGCTGCCGCTCGTTGTCGGGGCCAGGGTGGTGATCGCCGGCCGTGACGAGGCGCGCGACGGGCAGGCGCTGAAGGCCCTGCTCGAAACGCACCACGCGACCGTGATGCAGGCCACGCCCGTCGCCTGGCAATTGCTGCTG
>JAFECV010000007.1 GCA_018241985.1 Pseudomonadota bacterium
TCCATCTCACCCAGGAACTCACGCTTGCGCGTGCGCTTGGTCGTCAGGTTCAGACCCAGGTCGGTTTGCTTCATGGCTTCGATTGTCTTCGCGCCTCAGCTGCGCATCAGCACAGCGCAGCGAGATTTATGCAGACGTTCCTTAGGGAAGGTCTGCACAACGCCCGCTGCAGCGAGTGCTGATGCGTGATGTTTCAGATGACAGCAACCGCACGCCGTTTTGTGGCGTTCAAGGGCTGATTCGGCCCCTGTTGTCGACTCCTTGGGCCGCTGCGGGCGCACTCATGCCCGGACCTGCCTCAACAGTGTTCGGCGCGCCATCCAAATGTTCGACAGTGCAAACAGCGTGTACAGCTGCGCCGTGTTCTTGGCCAGCCCCCGGTAGCGCACCTTCACATGCCCGAACTGGCGCTTGATGACCCGAAACGGGTGCTCTACCTTGGCGCGGATGCTGGCCTTGATGCGTTCAACCTCGTCGATGAGCTTGTCCACGGGCCGGCTCTTGTCCAGCGCACGGCGCTTGCCCGGGCGCATGGCCACGTGCCAGTGGGCCTGGATGCCCTGGGTTTCTTCACGCTTGACCACGCCCTGGTAGCCGGCGTCGGCAAACACGTCGGCTTCCTCGCCATGCACCAGCGCGTGCGCCTGCGTCATGTCATTGACGTTGGCAGCAGTGCCCACCACGGTGTGCACCAGGCCCGAGTCGGCATCGACGCCAATGTGCGCCTTCATCCCGAAGTGCCATTGGTTGCCCTTCTTGGTCTGATGCATCTCGGGGTCTCTGCTGCCGGTGCTGTTCTTGGTCGAGCTGGGCGCGGCAATCAGGGTGGCATCGACCACTGTGCCCTGCTTGAGCAGCAGGCCTCGGGCAGTGAGCGTGGCGTTGACCGTGGCCAGGATCTGAACGCTCAAGTGGCGCTCTTCGAGCAGGTGGCGAAAGCGCAGGATGGTGCTCTCGTCGGGCAGGTTCCCTTCGTCCATGTCCAGCCCGGCAAACTCGCGAAACATCGGCGTGTCATACAGCGCCTCTTCCATCGCCGGGTCCGACAGGTTGAACCACTGCTGCAGGAAGTGGACGCGCAGCATGGTTTCGACCGCAAAGGGCGGGCGTCCGCCTTTGGCCCCGGGCGTGGGCGCGTGCGGGGCGATCAGCGACACCAGTTCGGCCCAGGGCACCACCAGGTTCATCTCGTCGAGGAACTCGCGCTTGCGCGTCCTCTTCGTCTTGCGCTCGAATCCGCTCTCGCCCAGGCTCATTTGTTTCATGTCGGCAATGTCTCACATTACGCGGGCGGGGCCGAGGTTGTGCAGACCTTCCCTAAATGTCGGCGGTTGACCTCAGCACTCGCGCACCGTCAGCGCGGTTCCGCGGCGACGCCGTACATGCTCCCGGGGTATCGGATGATGAAAATCCACCGCAAGCCATTGCGGATTCTTCGCTGTGCGCTATCGAATGAATAGCATCACCGCTTCGGCCGCAGGTCGATCACCATCTCGGGCGGCACGCGGCCGTCGATGTCGCGCGGCAGCTTTTCGGTCTTCTGTAGCGCGCGCAGCGCGGCGTCGTCCCAGTCCGGCCGCCCGCTCGACTTGACCAGCGTCGGGGTGCCGACGATGGTGCCGTCGGGCGCGAGCCGCACGTCGAAACTCGCTGCCGGATTGCCGCTGATCAGGTCCACGTCCGGGAACACCACGTTCGGCCGCACGGCAGCGGCAATGCGCGCGCCGTAGCCGGCCGACGGTCCGGACGAGTGCTGCGCGCTGCCCTGGGCCGTGGCGCCGCCGGTGGCGTTGGCCATCGCCATCATGTTCTTCAAGGTCTGCTGGCGCAGCTTCTCTGCCTGCGCCTTGGCCTGGGCTTTTTCCTTGGCCTGGGCTTTCGCTTGAGCTTCGGTCTTGGCCTGCGCTTCGGCCTTGGCTTCTGCTTGCGCTTTCGCCTGGGCCTCGGCCTTCGCCTTGGCTTGCGCCTTCGCCTGCGCTTCAGCCTTCGCTTGCGCCTCGGCTTTGGCCTTCGCTTGCGCCTTCGCCTGCGCCTCGGCCTGCAGTTGCTGCTGGCGCTTCTGCTCGGCGAGCTTCTTCTGTAGCGCGGCGTTCTCCGCGGCAAGCCGCTGCTGCTCGAGCTTTTCCTTCTCCAACCGCTTCTTCTCGCGCTCGATCGCGATGTCGGCGTTGGGGAGCTTGGGCGTCGCCTGCGGCGGGGGCGGGGCGGGTGCTGGAGTCGGTTGTGGCGTCGGCGCTGGCGTGGGCTTCGGTGCCGGCGCTGGGGGCGGCGGCGGGGGCTGGGTCGCGCGCGGCGCGGCCTGCTGCGGCACCGACGACCACAGCTCGGCTTCGACCGCGGCGTTCTCCGATTCGCGCCAGTGCACGCCCCAGATCAGCGCCAGCAGCAGCAGCAGGTGCGCGAGGATCGCCAGCGCCAGCGCCCGGCCGATACCGCGTGGCGGCGGCGGCGCGAACTCGAGGCGTTCTGCGGCGGCGGCGTTCACGTCAGTCGTCCAGGGTCATTTGGCCAATTGCACGGAGAGGCCGACGCGCTTGATGCCCGCGCTCTGCAGCTTGCCCATCACCTTCACCACGGCTTCGTAGCGCACGCTGCGGTCGGCGCTGATCACCACGGGCACGTCGGCGCTGTCGGCCGCGGTCCCCTGCGCCTGGCGCACCGCATCGACCACGTCGTTGACGGTGACCGGCATCGACCGGTTCGCGGATTTGAGCTCCATCGACTCGTCCTTCTCGATGATGATCTGGATCACCTCGGGCGGCCGCGCGTCGGCCTTGCCGACGCTGGGCAACTGGATCAGGCTCGGCGAGATCAGCGGCGCGGTCACCATGAAGATGATCAGCAGCACCAGCATCACGTCGATGAACGGCACCATGTTGATTTCGTTGATGGTGCGGCGGCCACGGCGGTGGGCGCGGGGAGCGAGAGCCGGCATCTTGCCCGCTCCCTTCAGTGGCCGGAGGCCGAATGGCCGCCCAGGTTGCGGTGCAGGATGTTCGTGAACTCCTCGATGAAGGTCTCGAGCTTGATCGCGACGCGGTCGATGTCGTGCGCGAACCGGTTGTACGCGACCACCGCGGGGATCGCGGCGAACAGGCCGATCGCGGTCGTCACCAGCGCCTCGGCGATGCCGGGCGCGACGGTGGCCAGCGTGACCTGCTGCAGCCCGGCCAGGCCGATGAACGCATGCATGATGCCCCACACGGTGCCGAACAGGCCGACGTACGGCGACACCGAGCCGACCGATGCGAGGAACGACAGGTGCACCTCGACCGCGTCGACCTCGCGCTGGAAGCTCGCGCGCATCGCGCGGCTGGCGCCGTCCATCAGCGCGCTCGGATCGGTGATGCGCCGCTCGCGCAGCTTCTGGTACTCGCGCATGCCGCTGGCGAAGATGCGCTCCATAGGCCCGGCCTGCCGGGCGTTCTGCGCGGCCGACGCGTACAGGTCGTTCAGGCTGGTGCCGGACCAGAATTCGCGCTCGAAATCGTCGTTCAGCGAATTCACGCGCTTGAGTGCGAACACCTTGCGGAAGATCGCGGTCCAGCTGCCGACCGACACCAGCACCAGCAGCAGCATCACGAGCTGGACCACCCAGCTCGCGTTGAGCACCATGTTTGCGAACGACATGTCCTGATTCATTCTTGCAGCACTTCCAGAATGGGTTGCGGGATTCTCGCGGGCTTCAGCGTGGCGGCGTCGACCCAGCCGATGCGGATGCGCGCGCTGCACAGCAGCCCATCGGCATCCGGCGCCGTATGCTCCGATTTTAATAGCGCCTGCTGCGCCACGGTGAGCGACGCCTGCCCGGCGGCCTCGAGCCGCGCGGTCACCTGCAGCAGGTCGTCGAGCCGGGCCGGACGGCGGTAGCGCACCTGGCTCTCGACCACGATGAACATGCCGTGGCCATCTTCGCGCAGGCGCCGTTGTTCGATACCGAGCGAGCGCAGCCACTCGGTGCGCGCGCGCTCGAAGAACTTCAGGTAGTTGGCGTAGAAGACGATGCCCCCGGCGTCGGTGTCTTCCCAGTAGACGCGCACTGGCAGCGTGAACGGGCCGCCGTTGGTCGGCATCCGCGCCGTCATCCGCGCGCTCCGAGCAGCGCACGAAGCCGCTCGGCCGCCTCCTGCAGTTGCGACATCGCGCTCGCCGTGGAGAAACGGACGAAGCGGGCCGTCTCTGCCTGGCCGAAGTCGCGCCCCGGCGTGACCGCCAGATGCGCCTGGTGCATCAGCTCGAACGAAAAGTCCCAGCTGTTCGCGATGCCGCGCTCGGCGCAGACCCGGCCGCAGTCGGCCCAGGCGTAGAACGCGCCGTCGGGCAGCACCGGCACGCGCAGGCCGACCGATTCCAGCGCGGGAATGAAGAAGTCGCGCCGCGCCTTGAACTCGGCGCGGCGCCGTTCGTATTCGGCGATGCTCGCCGCCTCGAAGCAGGCGAGCGCCGCATGCTGCGACACCGTGCTCGCGCAGATGAACAGGTTCTGCGCGAGCCGCTCGACGACCGGCACCAGCGCGTCGGGCACGACCAGCCAGCCCAGGCGCCAGCCAGTCATGTTGAAGTACTTGGAGAAGCTGTTGACGCTGATCACGTCGTCGCCCAGCGCCAGCGCCGTGTGGCCGAAGGTGTCGTCGAACGACAGGCCGAGGTAGATCTCGTCGATCAGCGTGATGCCGCCGCGCCCCCGCACCACATCGACGATGGCGCGCAATTCATCAGGGTGGATCGAGGTGCCGGTCGGGTTCGACGGCGACGCGAGCAGCACGCCGCGGGTGCGCTCGCCCCAGGCCGCGCGCACCGCGTCGGCGCTGAGCTGGAAGCGCTCGGCGGCCGAGGTCGGCAGCAGCAGCGCGCGGCCTTCCGCGGCGCTGACGAAATGCCGGTTGCACGGATAGCTCGGGTCCGGCATCAGGATTTCGTCGCCGGCATCGATCAGTGCGAGACAGGCGAGCTGCAGCGCCGCAGACGCGCCCGCCGTGACCACGATGCGCCGCGCCGGCACGTCGACTTTGAAGCGCTCGGCATACCAGCCGCTGATGCGCTCGCGCAACTCCGGCATGCCGGTCGCCTGCGTGTACTGCGTCGCGCCGTTGCGGATCGCGCGCTCGGCCGCTTCGCGCACCAGCGGCGGCGCGGTGAAGTCCGGCTCGCCGATGTTCAGGAAGATCATCGGCCGCTCGGTATGGGCGACGTCCCGCGCCAGCTTTGACGCGGCCTTCGCGACCTCCATCACGTAGAACGGTTCGATGCGCTCGGCGCGGGTGGAGATTCTCATCGGGAGTCGGCGTCAGCGCGCCCTGCCGGCGGCGCGGTCGGCCGCCACCTCATGCGGCCGCAAGGTCGGCGCGAGACCGCTCAGCACCGCGTTCACGTACTTGTAGCCGTCGGTGCCGCCGAATTCCTTGGCCAGCTCGATGCATTCGTTCAGCACGACGCGCCAGGGCACGTCCAGGCAATGCTGGAATTCGTAGCCGCCGATCCACATCACGCCGTGTTCGATCGGCGAGATCTCTTCGAGGCGGCGATCCAGCAGCGGCACGATCAGCGCGTCGAGCGCCGCGGCCTCGGCGATGCAGCCGTGCAGCAGCGCGTCGTAATGCATCGCGTCGGCCTTGCCGAAGCCGGCGAGGTCGCGCGTGAACGCGTCGATCGCCGCCGCGTCGTTGCGGCCCACCAGGTGCTGGTACAGCGCCTGCAGCGCGAATTCGCGTGCGCGGGAGCGGGCAGACCTTGCACCGGCGCGGCGGGCGTTCGCGGCCGGTGCGCGGGTTGTGGGCGCGGTTGGCGTCGGCGTGGCTGCTCGCGGGGCCTTCGCGGGAGTCGTCACTTGAACTCGCCCAGCAGGTTCGCCATTTCCACCGCGACGCGCGCCGCGTCGCGGCCCTTGTCGGTCTGCCGCGCGACGGCCTGCTCCAGGTTCTCGGTGGTGAGGATCGCATTCGCGATCGGCAGCCGGTAGTCGAGCGCGACCCGGCTCACGCCGGCCGCGGATTCGTTCGCGACGAGCTCGAAGTGGTAGGTCTCGCCGCGGATCACGCAGCCGAGCGCGATCAGCGCATCGAACCGGTCCTGCTCGGCCAGTGCCTGCAGCGCCGCCGGCACTTCCAGCGCACCGGGCACGGTGACGTGCACGCATTGCGCCGCGGGCACACCCAGCGCCGCGAGCTCGGCGAGGCAGGCGTTTGCGAGCGCGTCGGTGATCTGCTCGTTGAAGCGGGCCTGCACGATCCCGATCCTGAGGCCGCTGCCGTCCTGCGGCTTGCGCGGCGCGCCCTGGTCAGCCCCCTGCATTCATTGCTCCTTCGGTGTGTAGCCGACGATTTCGAGCTCGAAGCCGGTGGCGATGCTCGGCATGCGCCGCGGCGTCCCCATCAGGATCATCCGGCGCACGCCGCAGGCACGCAGGATCTGCGCGCCGATGCCGTAGGTGCGCAGGTCCATGCGGCCGCGCTCCGGCCCGTGGCTGGCGCGCGCGGTGCCTTCGAACTGCGCCAGCAACTGCGCCGCGCTTTCCCCGCAGTTGAGCAGCACGATCACGCCGCGGCCCAGCTCGGCGACATGCTGGAAGCTGCTGTCCAGGTCCCAGGTGTGCGTCGATCGGTCGACTTCCAGCAGGTCCAGCGCCGAGAGCGGCTCGTGCACCCGCACCGGCACGTCTTCATCCGGCTGCCATTCGCCCTTGACCAGCGCCAGGTGCAGACTGCGGCTCGGCTTGTCGTGGAACGCATGCGCGACGAATTCGCCCCAGCGGGTGCGCAGCGGGCGCGTGCCGATCAGGTCGACCAGCGTTTCGACCCGGCTGCGGTGCTGGATCAGGTCGGCGATCGTGCCGATCTTCAGGCCGTGCTCGGCGGCGAACAACTGCAGGTCCGGCAGCCGCGCCATGGTGCCGTCGTCCTTCATGACCTCGCAGATCACGGCCGCGGGCGTGCAGCCGGCCATCGCCGCCAGGTCGCAGCCGGCCTCGGTATGCCCGGCGCGCATCAGCACGCCGCCATCGACTGCTTGCAGCGGGAACACGTGGCCGGGCTGCACCAGGTCTTCCGCCTTCGCGTGCCTGGCCACCGCGACCTGCACGGTGCGCGCCCGGTCCGCGGCCGAGATGCCGGTGGTCACGCCTTCGGCGGCCTCGATCGACACCGTGAACGCGGTCGCGTGCTTGGCGTTGTTGCGCGCCACCATCGGCGGCAGGTGCAGCCGCTCGCAGATCTCGCGGGGCAGGGTCAGGCAGATCAGGCCGCGCGCATGGCGCGCCATGAAATTGATCGCGGCCGGCGTGACGTGGTCCGCGGCCAGGATCAGGTCGCCTTCGTTCTCGCGGTCTTCGTCGTCGATCAGGATCACCATGCGGCCGGCGCGCATGTCGGCGACGATGTCGTCGACCGGGGAAATGGGGGCAGGGGAAGGGTTGCTCATCAAAGGTCCGGGTCGGTCGGCGCGGGGCCGGCGGTCAACATGCGCTCCACGTAGCGCGCGATCAGATCGATTTCAAGGTTTACCTGCGCACCGGCGCGCAGCAGCCCCAACGTCGTGTGCTCGGCGGTGTGCGGGATCAGGTTGATGCTGATCTCGCAGCCCGCGCCGGTGTCGGCGACGCGGTTCACCGTCAGGCTCGCGCCGTTCACGGTGATCGAGCCCTTGTACGCGAGGTAGCGCGCCAGCTCGCGCGGCGCGGCGATGCGCAGCAGCAAGCTCTCGCCGACCGGCGCGAGTTCGATCACGCTGCCGATGCCGTCGACATGGCCGGAGACGATATGGCCGCCCAGGCGGTCGTGCGCGCGCAGCGCCTTCTCGAGGTTCACCGGGCCGGGCGACGCGAGCCCGCTGGTGCGATCCAGCGATTCCTTCGAGATGTCGATACAGAACGAGCGCTCGGCGGGCGCGAGATCGGTCACCGTCATGCAGGCGCCGTTGATCGCGATGCTGTCGCCCATGGCGACGTCGTCGAGATAGCCGGCCGGGGCTTCGATCGTGAGCCGCTTGCCGTGGCTGGCCGTGGCTCCCAGGTCGTGGACCGCCGCGATGCGTCCCACGCCGGTGACGATTCCGGTGAACATCCCGCTATTTTCGCAGGGATTTCAGGCCCGACCTTCCGGCCTGCCGCTAAAACCTGTCGCGACCCGCGATGCGGCTGACGATGCGCAGGTCCACGCCGATCTGTTCGACGGACCGGAACACCAGCGGCACCGCGTCGGCCAGCGCCGTGAGCGGTCCGAAGTCGGCCATGCCGCGCGCTTGGCCGATCAGACTGGGCGCGAAATAGCACAGCCATTCGTCGACCAGCCCTTCGCGCAGCAGCGAGCCGTTCAGCTTGTGGCCGGCCTCCACGTGCAACTCGTTCACCTCGCGCTTTGCCAGGTCGCACAGCATCGCGGCCAGATCCACCTTGCCCTGCGCGTTCGGCAGCGGAATCACGGTGGCGCCACGCGCCTCGAGCACGGACTGCCGCGCGGCGTCGCGCACGGCGGTGTAGGCGAAGCGCCGCCGCTCGGGCTCGAACAGCCGGGCCGACGCGGGTGTGTCCAGCCGGCTGTCGACCACGACGACGTGCGGCTGGCGCTCGGTTTCGGCCAGCCGGACGTCGAGACGCGGGTCGTCCTCGAGAACGGTGCCGATGCCGGTCAGCACCGCGCAGGCACGCGCGCGCCAAGCGTGGCCATCGGCCCGTGCCGCGTCCGACGTGATCCATTGGCTCACGCCGTTCTCGAGCGCGGTGCGACCATCCAGCGACGCGGCGACCTTGACCCGCACCCAGGGCGTGCCGCGGATCATGCGGCTGAAGAAACCGATGTTGAGTTCGCGCGACTGCGCGGCCCCGGGACCGACCTCGACCGCGACGCCCGCGGCGCGCAGTCGCTCGAAGCCCGCGCCGGCGACCTTGGGGTTCGGGTCATCGATCGACGCGACCACCTTTTTGATGCCGGCTGCGACCAGCGCGTCGCAGCAGGGGCCGGTGCGCCCGTGGTGGCAGCAGGGCTCGAGTGTCACGTAGGCGGTTGCGCCGGCAGTGGAGCGGCCGCGCGCGGCGGCGTCGGCGAGCGCCATGATTTCGGCGTGCGGTCCGCCGGCGGCTTGCGTGTAGCCCTGGCCGATCACCGCGCCCTTGGCGTCGACCAGTACGCAGCCGACGCGCGGGTTCGGGTTCGAGAGCCGCAGCGACCGCTGCGCCAACGCCAGCGCCTCGCGCATCGGCGCGGGCAGCGGCGGCGGGGATTGGATGGCGGCCAAGGGTTGAATCTATTCGGCGGTTGCCGATGCGGAGCAAGTCTTGTCGTCTGTAGCGGACGGCTTGCAGGTGCGCGTCCGTCCGGTGCTGGCGATGATAATCCGGCGCGTCTGCTCCGGGGTCTGGCTGGCGTCGACGTCGTTGCGCGCGATCGTGAACGCCAGGGCGCCGAAGCCGCCGGATTTCAGCTTCGAATAGCCGGACGCGTCGAACAGGATGTAGGGCGGGTCGTCCGCGGCGGGACCGTTGGCCGAGACGGCCAGATAGGCTGGCAGCGGCTCGCCGTTCTGGATCAGGATGTCGCGGCCGGCATCGAAATCCAGCGAGCGGTCGCGATCGACGAACACCACCAAGCCGCTGGCCCAGTCGCCGCCGTCGGCCGGCACCACCATCGCATTCATGCCGCGCTTCATCGCCTCGCCGCGCGCCGCATTGATCGCGGCCAGCAGCGTGTTGGTCGCCGAGCTCAGCTCGCTGTTGTGCTGGAAGCTGGTGAAGCTCGGTACGCCGATCGCGATCGCAATGGCCAGCAGGGTCACTGTCACCAGCAGTTCGACCAGCGTGAAGCCGGCCGCCGCGCCGCGCCCTGTGCTCATTTCCAGCACACCGACGGCCGGGTGCCGGTGCAGGTCTTGGTGCTGGTGCTGAGCATCTGCAGCGTGCCGGCGTCCGGGTCGGCCTGGACCGGTTCCGCGGCGACCACCACGCATTCCGCGATGGTCGACGACGGGCATGCCGATGCACTGAGGTAGTAGGCGGCATTCGCCGGTGAGTCGCCCGAGTAGGTCTTGAACGGCACCGCGGCCGGCGTGGTCGTGCCGGCGTTGTTGGTGAATGCGAAGTAGCTGTTGTTCTGGGTCATGTAGCGCTCCTGCTGCTGCAGCAGTTCGGTCAGCGCGGTGCGGGCTTCGGCCCGGCGGCCCTTGAGCACCGAGTCGCGGTACGACGGATAGGCGACGGCGGCCAGGATGGCGATGACGGCCACGACGATCATCAGTTCGATCAGCGTGAACCCGCGTTGGAACGGCGCTCTCATGGTGCGTTCCTCAGGTCCTGGTAGTTGTTGATCTGGCGCCAGCTCAAACGACCGGCGATCACGGTGGCGGTCTCGGTCCCGGCCAGCGCCAGGCCGGTGGAACCTTGCTGGATGACCTGGCTCCTGATCGTCTTGGTGCGCCGGCCGGTGCTGTCGCTGGAAGAGTAGGTGGTCGCGCCGGTGATCCGCGTGACCAGGGGCTTGCCCATGATGCCGACAGTGGACACGCTGGTGGTGCCGCTGCCGCGCGCGAAATTCATCGTGTACTGGTTGCCGCCGCCGGCTGCTGCACAGCCGCCGCCGGCCGCATTCGGGATCAGGCTGCCGAACACGACCGATTCGCCGACCACGGTGGCGCCGCTGATCTGGCGCTCACCCAGCGTCGGGAAGTCGACGTACCAGCCCGAGCGCTGGGTCGTATCGCTGTCCTTGGCCGCGCGCCCGAGCGTAAAGACCGGCACCGTGACGGCGCCGCTCGTTGCGTTGGCCGTGCCCGCCTGCAGTCGGCCCCGGCCGCTTACCGCGCTGGGGCCGGCCGGGCTGGTGTCGTTCTTCGCGCTGCCGTTGTCGTAGACCATGTAGACCGTCTGCTGCGCCGTCGAATTGCGGTCAGATGATTCCAGGTACTTGCCGGTCCCGAACACGATGTAGCTGGCGCCCGGCGCGGCGCCGTAGACGAGGGTCGGCGCCATGCTGATCGGCTGCACGTTGCCGGCTCCATCCTTCGCGATGAACAGCGGCGACGGCGTGGGCGGCGTGCCGCGGCTGTACGGCGAGAGTTTGGCAAGGATCCAGTCGCTGCTCCCGACGCCCGTGAAATCGAGCTTCCAGAGGTTGCCGTGCAGGTCACCCAAGTAGATCTGCGCGACTTCCCGCGCCGGGCCGAGCGCAGCCTGGAAGTTGATCAGGCCGGTCGCGCGGGCCGCAGCCAGCGTCGCGTCGACCGGTAGCGTGATCTTGTAGTAGTTCGTGCCGAGCGACCAGGCGGTGCCGGCGGGCTTGGCCAGATCGAGCAGGAACAGCGCCGGATTGCCGTTTGCGCTGAACAGGCCCGCGCTGTCGGGAACGTAGTTGTTCACGCCGCTGCCGACCACCGCGAACCATTTGTAGGTCGCGATGTCTCCCGGCTTGCTGGTGCGCAGTTTGAGGATCTGCGGCTGGCCGACGACGTAGCCGAGGTCGGCATCGTCGGCATGGGTGAATTCCCAAAGCACGTTGGCGGCGCTGAAATTGGCCGGGTCCGTCACGTCCAATGCGAACACGCCCTGGCCGCCACCGCCGGTCCCCGCGATCAGCACCGTCTTCCAGTCCGCCAGGGTGCCGGTCTTGCCCAGTTGCGCCTCGCCGACCCCGGGCGAACCGTCGGCGTAGCTCTGGTGCGCGTTCAGGTAGCCTGGGCTGGTCAGCGCCGACAGCTTGGTCGCGAACCAGCTCGGAACGTAGGCGAACAGCTCGGTGCCGTTGACCGCGTTGAACGCGTGGAACATGCCATCGTTCGCGCCGACGAAGACCGCGGGCGTGCGGCCTTTGCGTGCCTCGTAGAACGCCGCATAGCCGGGGCCGGCGAGGTTGGTGGCTGGCGCGCCCGAATGGACCACGCCCGAGTTGATGATGTCGCCCAGCAGTTTGTTGCGCTTGCGAAAAACGCTACCCTCTTTCGCGCGGTCGCCGCGCAGGTAGTTCAGGCGATCCTGGCCCAGCCCGTCGCTCGGCGCGGCCGCGGACGGCCGGTTCAATGCAGTCTGCACCTCCGCGTCGATCGAATCCCAGAGGAAAGGCGTCGCCGCGGGCAGCGCGGTCGCGCCGCTGCGCCCCATCACGATGTTGCGGGTGGCGGCCGGCGTCGGCAGCGCGGCGAGGCGGGCCGCGGCGGCCCAGGTCTCGGTGTTGGAGAGCGTGACCTTGTTGTTCGCGTCGACCGTCACGGGAATCGCGAGCAGGTCGCCGCTCCAGTCGGAGGTGTCGAACGTGCCCTGGAAGACCGTGCTGCCGCTGGGCGACAGGTCCTTCGACTGCATTGCGGCGCCGGCAATGCTGCGGGCGGCCGTGGACGCGCGGTTGAAGATGCTGTCGAACGCGCTGAGTACGCCGCGGGCGTCGCTCTGCAGGTAATAGGTACTGGCCTCGCCGGGGTGGGCGGGGTCTTGCCAGACGTTGTTGTCGTTCGTGCCGTCCTGCCGCTTGAACGGATTGCCGAACGCGTTGTACGGGTTCTTCACGAGGTTGGTCGGATCGGTTTCGAAGCCGCCGTACTTGGCCGCGGTGAAGTACTGGTTCTGGTTGCGCCGGTACGCGGCATCGTTGCTGGCGGAGTTCTCGTTCACGTCGAAGAAGAACGACTTGACGCGCAGCCCTGGGCGCTGCAGCGTCGGCTGCTTGGTCCAGTCCTTGCCTCGGATGTCGTGCGTGTGCGCCCAGTAGGCGGCGCCAACCAGCGGACCCTGCTTGCCGTTGGCACCGACCTGCGACTGCGTGTTCGCGGCGTTCGGATTGGCTATCGTCCGCGAGACGCCCTGTCCGTCCGTATAGCTTCCCGCAGTGTTGTTGGCCTCGAACTTCTTGACCACGTCGCTCCAGACCTTGAAGTCCGGCAGGTTGTTCGCGGAATCGGCGGTGCGGGTCAGCAACCGCTGGCTGTCCCAGGTGTTCACGTCGCCGATCACCACGATGTTGCTCTTCACGCAGGAGTAGTCGGCGCTGCTGCTGCGCGTGCCGCCGTACGGATCGGACCAGGTGGTGAAGGCGGGGAACCCGTCGTACATCTCGGCCGTGAGCGTCCCACTGATCGCGTCTGCCGTCGGCGCGAGGCCTTGCAGGTAGCGCAGCGCTTCGCCGTACAGCTCGCCGACCGGATCGAGCGCCTTGTAGCGGCCCTTGACCGTGCCGGTGCGTCCGAACTGGTTCAGGTAGTTGATGACGCCGCTGTTGCTGTAGGTGGGCGTCGGGCCGTCCGGGTCCGGCTTGAACACGCCGGTGTCCGGATCCCATTCCGCCTTTGGGTTGGTGCCGGGCTTTTCGTTGCCGCTGTCGTCGAAGGTCTTCGCGCCCACGTATTTCATCGGCGCGCGCAGCACCCCGCCGTAGCGCTCGCTGTAGTCGCTGGTCTTGCGCTGGTCCATCAGGTACCCGAACGCCGCGAGCTTGAGCTGGTCGCTGTATTTCTGGATGGCGCCGGTCGGCTTGTACGTCTTCGGGTATTTCGTGCAGAGGCCGTAGTCCCGCACGTCCTGCAGATTGCCGGATGCGTCGACGTTGCAGACGCTGACCCGGGCGTAGAAGAAGGGGTCGGCACTCAGGCCGGCAGGCGGGGCTTCGCTGCCGGTGTAGGCGCGCACCAGGCACGTTGCGCTACTGTTTTTCGAGCCGCTGTTGAAGGTGGTCTCGCTGCAGGCGATGGTTCCTGACGCCGGCGCGCTCTTCCAGTTGCTGCCGTTGCCGTACAGCACCTCCTGGACGCCGGTCAGGGTGATGGTCGTGCCGCGGCTGTAGGACGGCGTGGCGGGCCAGCCGCCGGGCTTGGCGCTGTAGCTCGACTGCGTGCCGACCCAGCTCGACGGCGCAGTGCCCAGCGTGTAGCCGCTCTGGTCCGTGCAGTTGCCGGTGCTTGCCGATCCGGCCCGGAAGTAGATCCGGTTCAGCATGTTCGCGATCCAGATGTCATTGCTGCCAGCGTCCTTGATCATCGATGCCGGCACGGCGCCGAAGAAGTCCGGCAGCGTGCCGCCCGGCTTTCGCTTGAGCTGCTTGGCCGGAAAGTAGGAACCGTTGTTGAAATAGCAGCCGTTGTCGTTGCCGTCGGGCAGGTACGCGCGCTGCAGCACCGTGAGCGTGTCGGTGTCGACGCTGCGGTCGCCGCCGGTGAGCGCGAGCCGCAGCATGTCGATCGCCGAATTGCCGGCCCAGTTCAAGAAATTGCCGCTGAATGCATTCGGGTAGCCGGTGTTGCACATCCGGTTGCTGGCCGGGCCGACGCGGTCGAAGCGCTTGTAGTCGTCGCGGGTCAGGCCGCTGGCAGGCGTCTCGGTTGGCGCTTTGTTGTATTCGTAGCAGCTTTCGGCGTCGTAGTAGCCGAGGTATTCGTTGCCGTTGCCGTAGTCGTTGCTCCCACGGTACTGCGCGCCGACCGTCGGGAATTCGACCGACAGCGCCAGCGTCAGCGCCGGCTTGTCGCCGGTCGTGCTGGCGTACAGCGGGTCGGCGGAGAGCGCGACCGCGGGAATGCTCGGCGGTGACCCCTGGCCGAGCGCAACGACCGAGAACGCCGAGACGGCGGCCAGCGCCATTGCGCCCGCGACCACTGCCCAGGGCATGGGGCGGCCGCGTCGGCGGAGCGAAGACTTGCGATCCGGCGTGACGTTCAAGGCATGGCTCCCTGCGGTTCTACTTTCTGTACACGGTCTGCAGCACGGCCTGGATATCGGCGCGGGGGCCGAAGCCCATCGCCGTCACCCGGTACAGGTACGCCGGGTCCGACATGTCGCCGACCGGGTCGGGGATCAGTTCGATCACGTAGCGAGGGACCCTGGCGGGCTGCACGCCCGCGGCGCCCGCCGCAAAGCCGTGGTCGGTGAAGGCGCCGAACGCGG
>JAFECV010000800.1 GCA_018241985.1 Pseudomonadota bacterium
CGCCGGGGGCACGAAGATCTGCCAGTGGTCGCCCACGCGCATCAGCGGCAGCACGTCCTGCCAGCCCTTGATCACGTCGCCAACCTTGAAGTGCACTGGCTCGCCACGGGCGAAGGAGCTGTCGAACTCCAGGCCGTTCATCAGCGAACCGCGGTAGTGCACGGTGACTTCGCTGTTGAGGGTCGGATGCTGGCTGCCGTTGCCGTCCTCGATCACGCGATACTGCACGCCCGACGGCAGCACGTGAATGCCGGTCTTGGTCTTGTTCTCGGCCAGGAACTTCTCGCTCTTGGCCTTGTTCTCGGACGCGAGCTTGTCGAATTCGCCCTTGGCCTTGGTGTACATCTGGTACTGCATGCGCGCGAGCAGATCGTGCATCTTGTCTTCGGACACGCTCGGCGTGCGCTTGGCGTAGCCGTCCTGGATCGCGCGAATGACCTGGTTCAGGTCGATGTCCATCTTGCGCTCGACGAAATCCGAACCGATCTGGTAGCCGATCGCGTACGACAGGTTCGGCTTGTCCGCCGCGGTGAGCGGCGCGGGCGGCGTCTGCTGTTGCTGCGCCTGGGCCTGGCCGGCCGCAGCCGCCGAACCGCCGTTTTGCGCGAATGCCGCGCCCGCGGCCAGCGTCGCTGCCGCCATCAAGATGCCACGCAAGATCATGAAAACCTCCGGAAGGAAAACGCCGCGGCGGCGCGGGGTCGGTCGCCGCGAAGGCGCGCAATCATACCCGAAATGGCGCGGACGGGCGCGCCGACCGGCTGCGCGCCACAGCCGCGGTTCAGACTACGAGTTTGAGCAGCAACAAACCTGCGGCAACCATGGCGCCGCCGATCAGACGCAACTGGCGCGGATCGAGCCGGCGCATCTGTTCGGCCATGTGTTGCCACGCCTGCGGCGCGGCGAACAGGAACAGGCCTTCGATCACCAGCACCAGGCACAACGCGGCGGCGAAGGCGTTCGGCATCGGGCGCTATTTGCCGCCTTCGCTCTTGCTCGCGTCGAAATAGCGCATGAATTCGGATTTGGGATCGACCACGATCACGCCGCCGCTCT
>JAFECV010000801.1 GCA_018241985.1 Pseudomonadota bacterium
GAATGTTCGCAAGTTGCTATCAAGCAGTTCGCGCATTCCACGGCTGCTATATATTGATTCACGCAACACACCCTTCAACAGGACCGCATGTCGATCAAATCCATTTTCCAATCCACCGTGGCGGCACTGGCGATCGTGAGCGCTGGGCCGCTTTTCGCACAGGGCACGCCCATCAACGCCGCGGCGTTCGACGCGCTGGTCGCGCAGGGCCCCGTCGCCAACGCCGCGGCTATTCGCTCGAGCACCTGGGCCAGCAAGATCAAGCAGGCCGGCACACTGCGCCTGGGCGGCACGCAAACCTCGAATCTGTTCTCGCTGCTGAACGAGAAAGACGGCAGGATGCGCGGCTTCGACGCCGGTCTGGCGCAACTCATTGCGCGCTACATCCTGGGCGATGGGGCCAAGATCCAGTTCACGCAGGTCACCTCGTCCACGCGCGAGCAGGTGCTCATCAACGATCAGGTGGACATGGTGCTGGCCACCTACTCCATCACCCCCGCCCGCGCCGAGAAGATCTCGTTCGCCGGCCCGTACTACACCTCGCAGGCCGGGGTGCTGGTTAAGGCGAACAACACCGCAATCAAGTCGTACAACGATCTCGCCGGCAAGAAGGTCGCCACGCAAGCTGGCTCCACGGGGCCCGCGATCCTGGCGCAGGTCGCGCCCAAGGCTGTGGTGCAGGAGTTCCAGACGCACCAGGAAGCCCTCGATGCGCTGCGCCAGGGGCGCGTGGACGCCTACGTGACCGACTACACGCTGCTGCTCAACGCCTTGAGCCTCGGCTCCGGCGACACCAAGCTGGCGGGCGCGCCCTTCGGTGCGCAGGACCCGTACGGCGTCGGGCTGCCCAAGGGCTCGGACGGCGTGGCCTTCGTCAACGCCTTTCTGAAGAAGGTGGAAGCCGACGGCACCTGGGCCAAGCTGTGGACCATCTCCATTGGCGAGCGCACCGGCAGCACCGCCGTTCCGACGCCGCCCGCTCTGCCCTAGTCCTCCTGATCCATGGGTGACGTTTCCAGGCTCCTGGCCGACTACGGGCCTGCCTTCGGGCA
>JAFECV010000802.1 GCA_018241985.1 Pseudomonadota bacterium
GGTGATCTACGCCGCCACGCTGCTGGCGGCGCTGGCCCTGCTGGCCTATCCGTGGACGCGCGGGCCGATCGGCATGGCGCTGTGCTCGACGCTGCTGGGCTTGACCCTGGGCGCCGTGCAGCCCATGGTGCTGTCGCTGCTGCACGAGGTCGCGCCACCGGCGCGCCAAGGCGAGGCGATGGCGCTGCGCTCGCTGACCATGAACGCGTCCAGCTTTGCCATGCCGCTGCTGTTCGGCTCCATTGGCGCGGTCACCGGCACCGCGGGCGTGTTCTGGATCGTGGCCGGCGTGCTGGGCGTGGGCGCGCGCGCCGTGCCGGGCTTGCGCAAGGGGGTTGCGCCGCACGGGTGAAGCGCGCCGCGGCGCGTGCGGCCCAGAATCCTGGATTCGACGGCCGACTTGACCTTCGTCGTCCGGCGATTCGTCCTTTCGTGTTTCAGGAGCCTTCACCCATCATGAGCAGCATCCAGCGTTTGCGCCTTCCCGAGAATCATCCGACCTTCGGTAGCAACAAGGTCTTCGACCTGTTTCAGTACTCGCCTGCGGTGCAGGCGGGCGGCCTGCTCTTCGTCGCCGGCCAGGTCGGCATTCGGCCCGACGGCACCGTGCCCGAAAGCGCCGAGGAACAGATCGAGCTGGCCTTCCAGCGGCTGGGCGCCATCCTGGCGCGGCGGGGCCTGGGTTTCGACGATCTGGTCGAGCTGGTGTCCTACCACGTGCGAATCGACGAGCAACTGGCCACGTTCCGCGCCATCAAGGAGCGCTGCATCACGCGCGAATTTCCGGCGTGGACGATTCTGGGCGTGGCCTCGCTGGCGAGGCCCGATCTGTTGGTCGAGATCAAGGCCGTTGCCGCCGCGAAATGATCAGACGAAACCCAGGTTGCGCACGCTGAAATTGCCGATGTTGGGCGCGACCAGCGGCAGCTCGCTGTCGGACACGCCGAACCAGCGCGCCAGCGTGGCGGCGAACTGGTCGACCGAGGTGGTTGGCAGCAGGCGGCCCTGGCCCACATGCCACTGGTCTTCGGGCGCCGTGGTGGTGGTGC
>JAFECV010000803.1 GCA_018241985.1 Pseudomonadota bacterium
GGTTCGGCGAAGGCGCCGACGCGCCGACGTTGAACCAGGCGGCGGCGCTGTGGATGCGGCCCAAATCCGAAATCACCGCCGACCAGTACCGCGAATTCTATCACCACGTCGCGCATGCGTTCGACGAGCCGTGGGCGACGCTGCACTGGCGCGCCGAGGGCGTGATCGACTACGCGGCGCTACTGTTCGTGCCCAAGACGCGCCCGCTCGACCTTGCCGATCCCGCGCGCAAGCACGGGGTCAAGCTCTATGTGAAGCGTGTCTTCATCACCGAGGGCACCGAGGGCCTGATCCCCGCCTATCTCCGCTTCCTGCGCGGCGTCGTCGACAGCGAGGACCTACCGCTCAATATCAGCCGCGAGATGCTGCAGCTGTCGCCGGTGCTGGCGAAGATCCGCACCGGCGTGACCAAGCGCGTTCTCTCCGATCTCGCCAAGCGCGCGGGCGAAGCCGACTATGCCGAGTTCTGGAACAATTTCGGCCCGGTGCTGAAGGAAGGCCTCTACGAAGACCGCGAAAACCGCGCCGATTTGTTCAAGACGGTGCGCTTCCGCTCGACCGCGGGCGACGGGCTCGTGTCGCTCGCCGACTATGTCGGCCGCATGCGGCCTGGGCAGGACGCGATCTACTACGTCACCGGCGACAGCGTCGCCGCGCTGCGCGCATCACCGCATGTCGAAGGCTTCAAGGCGAAGGGCGTCGAGGTTCTGCTGCTGACCGATCCGATCGACGAGTTTTGGCCGTCTGTCGCGGGCGAATACGAGGGCAAGCCGTTGAAGCCCGCCACACGCGCAGGCGCCGATCTGGAGAAGATCGCAACGCCCGAGGGCAAGGACAAGGAAGATGCCGAGAAGCCGCCAGAGCGCGAAGTCGCGACGCTGATCGCGCTGGTGAAGACAGTGCTCGGCGATGCCGTGAAAGACGTGCGCGCCTCGGCCGCACTGACCGAGAGTCCCGTGCGGCTGGTGGCGGCGGATGATGCGCCGGACATTCATCTGGAGCGGCTGCTGCGTCAGCACGGGCAGATCAAGGACGCGATGCCGCACGTG
>JAFECV010000804.1 GCA_018241985.1 Pseudomonadota bacterium
AAGTGCAATGCCATTAAATTAAGCTGCCTTGTACGCCGGATGGAAGCCTGCGATGCGCACGCCGTTCTTCCGTGGGGCCGATCGATCCGGTCGAGTTCGTTCGATGGCATGAGGCGCGCGCAGGCGTTCGATCAGGCGGTCCAGGACCTTGCTGAGGTCCAGTGCAAGCAACAGGCGCGGCAGGTAATGACGCAGACTTTTGAGCGTGAGGGTGCGGTTGAGCTTGCGGCGCCACCCTTTGGCATCGAGGGCTGGTGCTTCGAGGTAGGCCTCTTCGGGTCGGGCGGCCAGGGCCAGCACGGCGGCGCAGTTGGCACGCACCAGCGCAGCGTAGAAGTCCTGTTCGACGCTGTGCGGCAGAATGCCGCTCCAGTTTTCGACCTGCAGCCGCGCCTTGATAAGCTTGAAGGCCTCCTCGATACGCCAGCGGTTGCGGTAGAGCGCGGCAAAGTCGGCCGGGGTGATGTCGTGATCGAACAGATTGGTCGCCACCAACAGTATCGAACCATTGGGCAGCACGGCGCGAAGCAGGCGCAGGGGCAAGGGCTCGCCCGCCGTGCCCAGATCCACCCGCGCATCGTCGCGGTCGCTCCTCACAAAGTGCTTGACCCCGGTCCAGGGGTGGCCAATGCGCACGCAGAAGGCCACGCCGCGCCGGCACAGTTGCCCCAGCCACTCGCGCGAGGGGTAACCGCGATCCATCACCAGCAGATCGCCGGCCCCCAGCATCTCCAGATGCCGAGTCGCCAGCGCCCGGTCATCCTCGGCAAAGCCGCCCAATACGGCATCGACAAAGGTGCCACGCGCCACATCCAGCACCGCCGAAGCGCGCGCCAGCGGACGAAACTTGCCGCACGCCGTGTTCATGCCGCCGAAGTGCGCAGCGCACTCGGGTACATCGGGCACGCGCAGCGTCGTCGAATCGAGCGCCAGCACCCGGCGTCCCTGCCAGTGCGGCACTTGGCTGCATTCGGCGAAGACCCGCGCGCTATAGCCGATCAGATCGCGCAGCGCTTCGGGACGAAGTTGGCGCCGTGCCTGACACA
>JAFECV010000805.1 GCA_018241985.1 Pseudomonadota bacterium
CGGCATGGGCCGCAAAGGCCTCAGGCGGCAGGTGGCGTTTGAGATACCGCATGATGTACGCGTACTCGAGCGCCGCCTGGCTCTCCTGCTTGGAGCGCGTTGCGAGATGCTTGAGAACGGCAAACAGCGGGCCATCGCCCGGGCGGGTTTGAAACTGGGCGTCTGATCTGCGTTTGCTGTAGATGTCCAGCATGCGCTGGTCGTGCGGCACGCGACTCCATGCGCCCTCACAGGTGAGCGTCGTGAAGGTTGCTCCCGCCTCGTCGATCAACACCAGGGTGCGCAGATCGTCATAGTCGACCAGGGCTCGTAGCTCCTTGCTGCGCAAAGCCGGCTGCGTCTTGAGCCACGCGGAGCTGTAGCGACGATGCCGGTAGTACACATAGGGCAGGCGCCCTTTTCCAAGGTCGCAGCGGATGGTCACCGGCTTGGGCTCGCAGAAGTGGTGCGGCTTGCGTTTCGTTTCGGGCAGGTAGTTGCACTTGATCTGCCCGGCTTCTCCCAGCCGGCCCAGGCGCGTGAAGGCGCCGAGATAGCCCGCACCGGCCGTTGCCGTGACGTTCTCGTTGGCCATGTAGACATCCAGGGCCTGCTCCAGCAGACCCACTGTCACACGGTTGCCCGCCGGAACTTGCGCCTGCTCGCGCAAGGGATCTTTCGGGCCGGTGCCCGTCGTGCCCGGGAACTGGTGGATCAACTTGTTCAGCAGATGCCCGATCGCGCTTTCGATGTGGGGACGTCCTTTCGGCCGTCCGGGCACGCCGAGAACGACGCGGCCGCCGTAGAGGCGCTGCAACAATGTCTGCAGCGGATTGAAGAGGTGCGCCAGCGCGTTGTCCAGGTAGACGAGGATGGGTACTGCGAATTTCAGTTGAGCAAAGACGTTCTGCGGGAATCCGGCGCCGGGCTCGTACTTCATGCTCGCTTCGACCACCTCCACGGCCGGCTGTCCCATCACTGCGTTTCTGAAAAGTCGAATCACGTCAGCGCCGGAGGCTTGGGCGCGCAGGCACATATGCCAGGCGATGTTGCACTGCACGTTGCCG
>JAFECV010000806.1 GCA_018241985.1 Pseudomonadota bacterium
CTCTGGCGGCGAGCACCGGGCGAAGCGACACGCAGTGCGCGCAGCCTGGGGGTGGCCCTTCAATGCCGGAAATGCCGCACGCCGGTGAACACCATCGCGATGCCGCGCTCGTCGGCCGCGGCGATCACTTCCGCGTCGCGCATCGAACCGCCGGGCTGGATCACGCAGCTCGCGCCGGCGTCGGCGACCAGGTCCAGCCCGTCGCGGAACGGAAAGAACGCGTCGCTCGCGACCGCGCTGCCCGCCAGCGCGAGGCCCGCGTTCTCGGCCTTGATGCCGGCGATGCGCGACGAATCGACCCGGCTCGTCTGACCCGCGCCGACGCCCAGCGTCATGCGGTCCCGGCAGAACACGATCGCATTGCTCTTCACGTACTTCGCGACCTTCCACGCGAACAGCAGGTCCTGCAGCTGCTCGGGCGTCGGCGCCTTCTTCGTGACGACCTTGAGTTCGGCAAGCGAGAGTTCGCGGTTGTCGGCGGTCTGCAGCAGCAGGCCCGAGCCGACGCGCTTCGCGTCGACCGCGTTGCGGCCCCGCTCCCAGTCCGAGGTTCCGCCCGGGGGCAGCGCGATCTCGAGGATGCGCACGTTCTGCTTGGCCCGGCTGGCCTGGAACAGCGCCAGCGCGTCGGCGCTGTAGCCGGGCGCCATCAGCACCTCGACGAACTGGCCCTGCACCGCCTCGGCCGCGGCCCGGTCCACCGGAACATTGAACGCGATGATGCCGCCGAACGCCGAGGTCGGGTCGGTCTGGAACGCCTTGCGGTACGCCTCCAGCGCATCCCGGCCGAGCGCGGCGCCGCAGGGGTTCGCGTGCTTGACGATCACGCAGGCCGCGCCGTCCTGCCGCGCGTCGAAGCCCTTCACGCATTCCCAGGCGGCGTCGGCGTCGGCGATGTTGTTGTAGGAAAGCGCCTTGCCCTGCAGCTGGCGCGCGGTCACCAGCGAGCCGGGCGCCGGATGCAGGTCGCGGTAGAACGCGGCCTGCTGGTGCGGGTTCTCGCCGTAGCGCAGATCCTGCAGTTTCACGAAGCGGCCGTT
>JAFECV010000807.1 GCA_018241985.1 Pseudomonadota bacterium
AAGCACTCGATCCAGTCGTTGTCGACGAGACCAGCCTTCTTCGCGTCCACTTCCGAAATCCACACGATCGGGCCGCCGCGCGACAGCGTCAGCATGATCAGGTTGTCGGTGTAGGTGCTGTGGATGCCCCACTTCTGGTGCGGGGTGATGAAGTTCAGCACCACCTCGGGATGCCCGTTGTCCTTCTTGCCCAGCAGCGGCGCGGTCGCGTGCATGTCGACCGGCGGGCGGTACAGCGCGAAGCCTTCGCCGAAGTCGCGCATCCAGGCGTGGTCCTGGTAGAACTGCTGGCGGCCGGTGAGGGTGCGCCACGGGATCAGTTCGTTGACGTTGGTCCAGCCGGCGTTGTAGCTGACGTGCTCGCTCTCGATGCCGGACCAGGTGGGCGAGGAGATGATCTTGCGCGGCTGCGCCTGGATGTCGCGGTAGCGGATCTTCTCGTCCTCGCGGGCGCGCGCGAGGTGGGTGTGGTCGCGCCCGGTGATCTTCGACAGCGCGGCCCAGGCCTTCACCGCCACCTCGCCGTTGGTCTCGGGCGCGAGGTACATGATGGTTTCGGCGGCGTCGATGTCGCTGAAGATGCGCGGGCGGCCCTTGGCCGGTCCGTCGGCCACGGTGTAGTTGAGCGCCGCGAGTCCCTTGACCTCCTGCTCGGTGTTCCAGGCGATGCCCTTGCCGCCGTTGCCGAGCTTGTCCATCAGCGGACCGAGCGAGGTGTAGCGCGCGTACGTCGCCGGATAGTCGCGCTCGACCGTGACGATGTTGGGCGCGGTGACGCCGGGGATCAGCTCGCACTCGCCCTTCTTCCAGTCCGCGACTTCAAACGGCTGCGCGATCTCGCTGCGGGTGTCGTGCAGGATCGGCGTCAGCACCACGTCCTGCTCGACGCCGAGCACGCCTTCGGCAAGCTCCGAGAATTTCTTCGCGACCGCCTTGAAGATTTCCCAGTCGCTCCTGGATTCGAACACCGGGTCCACCGCCGCCGACAGCGGGTGGATGAACGGGTGCATGTCGGTGGTGTTGAGGTCGTTCTTCT
>JAFECV010000808.1 GCA_018241985.1 Pseudomonadota bacterium
GACGGTTGCGGAGCGGCGGAAAGCAGCGACGGCGATGCAGCGGACGAGGTGGATGCGGGCGTTGCCGGCGGCGCGGCGGGCGCAGCAGGTGCGATGGTCTGCGCCGCTCCGGGCCCGGCGATCAGCAGGCCCGCCAGCAGCCCGAACAGGGGAAGAAATCGTTTCATAGAATCCACAGATTCTAAGAACGTGCCAATGTTCAGTTTCTTCAAGAGAAAACGCCCCGAACCGCCGCCGCAGATTGCGGCGCAAGCCGGTGCAGGTCAAGCCCCAGAAGCTGCGCCAACGGTCCAGGCACCGGCTGCACCGGCCGTCCCTGCAGCGCCGGCGACGCCCTCGGTGCCCGCGCCCGGCGCGGCCGCGCCTGCAACGGGTGCAAGCGGCGGCTCGCTGATCGGCAGCGCGCTGGTCGCGCCGATCGACGTGCTGCAGCCGCAGGCCGCACAGCCCGAACAAGCTGCGCCGGCCGAGCGCGCGAAATGGCTGGGCCGGCTGCGTGCCGGCCTGCGCAAGACCGGCTCCTCCATCTCCACGGTGTTCACCGGCGCGCGCATCGACGAGGCGCTGTACGACGACCTGGAAGAAGCGCTGCTGCTGGCCGACACCGGCGTGCAGGCGACCGGGCAGTTGCTCACCGAAGTGCGGCGCCGCGTGAAGGACAGCGGCGCGACGCACCCGGTCCAGGCGAAGAACATCCTGATCGACGCGCTGACCCGGCTGCTGCGCCCGCTGGACAAGCAGCTGGTGATCGGCGAGCACGAGCCGACCGTGATCATGGTCGCCGGCGTGAACGGCGCCGGCAAGACGACCTCGATCGGCAAGCTGACCAAGCACCTGTCGGACGCCGGCGAGTCGGTGCTGCTGGCCGCGGCCGACACCTTCCGCGCCGCGGCGCGCGAGCAGCTCGGCGTCTGGGCCGATCGCAACACGGTCGAGATCGTCAGCCAGGAAGGCGGCGATCCGGCCGCGGTCGCGTTCGATGCGGTCAGGGCCGGGCGCGCGCGCGGCCGCGACGTGGTGCTGGTCGACACCG
>JAFECV010000809.1 GCA_018241985.1 Pseudomonadota bacterium
CGAGCAGGTGCTGGCCGATCCGTACCTGCGGGAACGCGGCGCGGTGGTGCCGCTCACGCACCCGGGGTTGGAAGCCAGCGGCACCTCGGCCATGGGCATGGGGCTGCCCATCCGTTTCTCTGAATCGCCGGCGAGCTTCGATCAGCCCGCGCAGGCGCTGGGCGAATCGAACGATGCGGTGTACCGCGATCTGCTCAAGCTGTCAGACGCCGAATTGCAGCAACTGCGTGAGCAGAAGGTGATCTGACCATGTCCGCCGCACCGTCCCGTTCCGGCCCGCTCGCGGGCATCAAGGTGGTGGAGGTCGCGGGCATCGGCCCCGGGCCGCTGGCCGCCATGTTCCTGGCCGATCTGGGCGCCACCGTGATCCGCGTGGATCGCAAGGAGCCCTCGGGCCTGGGCGCTCCGCGCCCCGTGCAGTTCGACCTGGGGCTGCGCAACCGCAAGTCCATCCGCGTCGATTTGAAGGATCCCGCCGCCGTTGAAATGGTGATGGAGCTCATCGCCCAGGCCGATGCGCTGATCGAGGGCTTTCGCCCCGGCGTGATGGAGCGCCTGGGCCTGGGGCCTGACGTGTGCCTGGCGCGCAACCCGCGCCTGGTCTACGGCCGCGTGACTGGCTGGGGCCAGGATGGCCCGCTGGCGCAGGTGGCCGGGCATGATCTGAACTACATCGCTATCACCGGCGCGCTCAATGCCATGGGTCGCGAGGGCCAGGCGCCCACCATGCCGCTCAATATCCTGGGCGATTACGCGGGCGGTTCGCTGTATCTGGCGTTCGGGCTGCTGGCAGGCATCCTGGAAGCGCGCGGATCAGGCAAAGGGCAAGTGGTGGATGCTGCCATGGTGGACGGCGTGGCCTCGCTGCTGACGGTCACCATTGGCCTGCACGCGGCCGGTATGCTCAGCAAACAGCGCGGCACCAACCTGCTCGATTCCGGCGCGCCGTTCTATGAGGTCTACGAGTGCGCCGATGGCAAGTACGTTACGGTAGGCCCCATCGAGCGCAAGTTCTACCTGCAACTGCTGGA
>JAFECV010000080.1 GCA_018241985.1 Pseudomonadota bacterium
CTCTGGCGGCGAGCACCGGGCGAAGCGACACGCAGTGCGCGCAGCCTGGGGGTGGTTCACTTCAAGGTGCCGAACTGCCGCCCAGCTTCAGCGCCGCCGCCTCGGCCGCGCAGTCGCGCTGCATCGGCTGCGGGTGCGCGCGCAAAGCGGCGACCTCGGCCTTCGCGGCCTGCAGTTGCGCCTCGAACAGCGGGTCGGCGTGCAGCCGTGCGACGGTGGCGCTGCCGACCTGCCGTCCGGCCACGGTGTCGCTGTACCAGTGCGCGCCGCAGATCACGCGGCTCTGGGCGAACGCGGCGCCGCGCTGCTGGATCGCATTCGTCCGGTCCGGCACCAGCTCGGACAGGATCAGCGCCCAGGCCCAGCCGATCGACGAATGGCCCGACGGATACGAGCCGTCCTTCGCCAGCGCCGCGTTCTCTTCCGGCGTGCACGAGCTGGCGTGGTTGACCACGAACGGCCGCGTCCGCTGGTAGTGGTCCTTGGCCTTGTAGGTCGCGAGGCCGGCATCGGTGAAGCTGCGGCGCAGCAGGGCCGTCAGCTGCGGCGAGCGCGCCGGGTCGATCTCGAAACCGAGCGCGCAGGCGAATGCGTTCGCCGACGCGGGGAACTTCAGGTTCGCGTCCTGGGCTGCCAACGCGCCGCGCGGGCCGCGCGCCAGCGCGCGCGTGTCGAGGTACGCGGCCTCGTCGGCCTTCGCCGCGGCGCTGCCCGCGGCCGGCGGGGGCGGCAGCAGCGCCAGGCTGTCGGGCAGTTCGGCGGGCGGCAGGTAGCCGCGCCAGATGCCGGGCTTGAGTTCGCCGATCTGCGCCACGTCGGTCGGCGGCGCCGCGGTCGCCGTGCCCGGCGGATGCAGTGCGCACCCCTGCAGCACGGACGCGGCCAGCAGCGCGGCCGCCAGGACGGGAAGGACGGGCCTGCGCCCGGCGCGTGGGTTCTTCTTCATCGCTTGTCTCCGTTGGTTCTGGATGATCCCGGCGGTCCGGTGGTCCGGGCCAGTATGCCGACGCCGCACAGGCGATGCGCGTCACCGGCGCGACTATCATCGACGGGTTTCGCCCGCCCGCGCCTCCGCTCCGGCGTCCCGCCCCCTCTCCCCAGAATCCCGCTGTCCCGATGTCCGCCGGCCTGAACCCTGCGCAGCAGCAAGCCGTGAACCACCTGCGCGGCCCGTGCCTGGTGCTGGCCGGCGCCGGCTCCGGCAAGACGCGGGTGATCACGCACAAGATCGCGCGGCTGATCCAGACCGGCACGCCAGCCGAGAAGATCGCGGCGATCACGTTCACAAACAAGGCCGCGGCCGAAATGCGCGAGCGCGCCACCTCTCTTGTCGGCCGCGCGGCGCGCGACGCGCTGATCTGCACCTTCCACGCCTTGGGCGTGCGCATGCTGCGCGCGGACGGCGAGGCATTGGGGCTGAAACCGCGCTTTTCGATCCTCGACAGCGACGACGTCACCAGCCTGCTGAAGGACTGCGGCGCCGGCACCGACGCGGCGACCGCGCGGCAATGGCAATGGGCGATCAGCCGCTGGAAGAACATGGGATTGGACGCGGCCCAGGCCGAGGCTCAGGCGCAGAACGACACCGAGCGCATCGCGGCACGCATCATGGCGCGCTACCAGGAGCGGCTGGCGGCGTACCAGAGCGTGGACTTCGACGACCTGATCGTGCTGCCGGTGCGCCTCTTGCGCGAGCACGCCGAGCCGCGCGCGAAATGGCAGGCCGCGTTCGAGCACCTGCTGATCGACGAGTACCAGGACACGAACGCGACCCAGTACGAGCTGCTGAAGCTCCTGGCCGGCGCGCGTCCGCGCTTCACCGCGGTCGGCGACGACGACCAGAGCATCTACGGCTGGCGCGGCGCGACGCTGGACAACCTGCAGCGGCTACCGGAGGACTTTCCGGCGCTGGAGGTGATCAAGCTCGAGCAGAACTACCGCTCGACGAACGCGATCCTGCGTGCGGCGAACGCGCTGATCCGGCCGAACCCGAAGCTGTTCCCGAAGACGCTGTTCTCCGAACTCGGCGAGGGCGAGCCGGTGCGCGTGGTCGACTGCGACAACGAGGAGCACGAGGCCGAGCGCGCGGCGCAGCGCATCCTGTCCCTGCGCGAGAACTCTCCCTACAAGGCATGGCGCGACTTCGCGGTGCTGTACCGCGCGAACCACCAGGCGCGGCTGTTCGAGCAGGCGCTGCGGCGCGCGCAGATCCCGTACAAGGTGTCGGGCGGCCAGAGCTTCTTCGACCGCGCCGAGATCCGCGACCTGTGCGCCTGGCTGCGGCTGTGGGTCAACAACGATGACGACCCGGCGTTCCTGCGCGCGGTAACCACGCCGAAGCGCGGCATCGGCCACCAGACGCTCGAGCGCCTGGGCCGGTTCGCCGGCCAGTACCACCTCAGCCTGTTCGACGCGATCTTCTCGAACAGCCTGGCGAGCGTGCTGCCTGCGCGCGCGCTGGACGCGGTGCACGAGTTCGGGCGCCAGGTGAACGACCTGGAATTTCGCGCGCGCCACACCCGCGGCGCGGAAGACGCGCGCGCGTTCCTGGCCGGCTGGCTGAACGACATCGGCTACGAGCGGCACCTGTACGACGGCGAGGACAGCGAAAAGCTCGCCGCCGCGCGCTGGACCCATGCGCTCGAGTTCTGCGACTGGATCGCCGGGCGCTGCGGCGGGCAGGCGCAGGACGCAACCGGCGCCGGCGACGCGCTGGAGGCGAAGTCGCTGCTCGAAGTCGCGCAGACGGTGTCGCTGCTGTCGTCGATCGCCGAGCGCGATCAGGAGCAGAACGTCGTCACGCTCTCGACGCTGCACGCGGCCAAGGGGCTGGAATGGCCGCACGTGCTGCTGGTCGGCGTGAACGAGGGGCTGCTGCCGTTCAAGGCCGGCGACGATGCGGGTGCGGGCAGCGCGGCGGACGGCGTGCAGCAGCAGCGGCTGGAGGAAGAGCGCCGGCTGATGTACGTCGGCATCACGCGCGCGCAGCGCACGCTCGGCGTCAGCTGGACGAAGCGGCGCAAGCGGGGGCGCGAGACGGTGCCGGGCCGCCCGAGCCGCTTCATCGCCGAGATGGCGCTGGATGAGGCCACGGTCCGCGAAGACCCGCGCGAGAAGCTGCGCGCGCTGCGCGCCGAGTTCGCGCGCCGGGCCGAGCACGCGGGCGCGCCTGCGGGCGAATCCTGAATTCGCCGCGGTCCGCTCTGCTTTTTATAGCTGACTGCGCACGCTGCGCCTGCGCTCGAGCCCTAAAAGACTCGAAAACCGGCCCGTCCGACGCCGTGCACCGGTCAGGGCTTGCCCGGATCCTTGAAGTTCGGGAAGCTCTCGAACTCGACGTTCTGCAGCTGGCCGTCGACCTTCTCGACCTTGCGGATGTACAGCGTCTGGATGATGTCGCGGGTCGCCGGGTCGATCTCCACCGGGCCGCGCGGGCTGGTCCACTTCATGCCCTTCGCGGCGGCGATGAATTTGTCGACGTTGGCGTCGCCGCCGGTCTTCTTCAACACCAGGTCGATCAGCTGCATGCCGTCGTAGCCGCCGACCGACATGAAGTTCGGCCGGTCCTTCGGGTACGCCTTGTAGTAGGCGGCGACATAGGCCTTGTTCTCGGGCGACTTGTGGTCTTCCGAGTAGTGGAACGAGGTGATGATGCCCAGGGCGTTGTCGCCGAGCGCGTTGATCACGTCCTCGTCGGTCAGGTCGCCGGTCGCGATGATCTTGATGCCGGCCTTGTCCAGGCCGCGCTCGTAGAAGCCCTTCATGAAGCCGATCGTCAGTTCACCCGGCGGCAGGAACATGAACACCGCGTCGGGCTTCACGTCCTTGATCTTCTGCAGGTACGGCGCCATGTCGGGGCTCTTCACCGGCACGCGCACTTCGCCGACGATCTCGCCGCCGGCGGCGCCGAAGGTCTTCTTGAACTGCGCTTCGGCGTCGTAGCCGGGCCCATAGTCGGCGACCAGGATGAACACCTTCTTGATGCCGTTCTTCGCGGCCCAGCTCGCGACCGGCGCGGTGGTCTGCGGCAGCGTCATCGACACCCGCACGACGTACGGCGACTTCGTGGTGATGATCGAGGTGGCCGCGTTCATCACGATCATCGGCTTCTTCGCCTCGGTCGCGATCGGCGCGACCGCCAGCGCCGACGGGGTCAGCGCGAAGCCGGCCAGCAGGTCGACCTTGTCCTGCACCAGCAGCTGCTGCGCGAGGCGCTTGTCGACGTCGCCCGAGGTGCCCGGGTCGTCGTTCTTCAGCACGATCTGGACCGGGCGGCCGCCGAGCGCGTTGCCGTGCTCGTGCAGGTACAGGTCGACGCCGTGCTGGATCTGCTTGCCGTACGCGGCGAACGGGCCCGACATCGGCAGGATCAGCCCGATCTTCAAGGGTTCGGCCGCATGGGCGGCGGCGGCCAGACCTGCGATCATGAGCGCGGTGATCAGCTGCTTGATGGCTTGCATCGGTTGTCTCCAGTGAATGGCTTCGTTCAGTGACGCGGCGACCGCCGGCTCGAAATGAACGGTAATCATACGTACAATTTGTATCCGTTTCAACGAACCCCCGGCGGCAACCCTGCTGCCATGCCGAGCAGGCGGCAACCATGCTGAGCAACTTCATCGGCGTGCTGTTCGACGGCGTGGCCTACGGCAGCCTGCTGTTCCTGATCAGCGTCGGCCTGTCGATCACGATGGGGCTGATGAACTTCGTCAACCTCGCGCACGGGGCGTTCGCGATGATCGGCGGCTACGCCTGCGTGATCGCGATGAACCGGTACGGCGTGCCGTTCCCGCTCGCGCTGCTGCTGGCGTTCGCGGCCGGCGCGCTCGCCGGCCTGGTGCTGGAACGCCTGCTGTACCGCCGGCTGTACCGGGCGAATCCGCTCGACCAGGTGCTGTTCTCGATCGGCCTGGTCTTCATCTCGATCGCGGCCGCGACCTATTTCTGGGGCTCGCAGCAGCAGCCGTCGCAGCTGCCCCCGTGGCTGTCGGGGCAGGTGTCGCTGCTCGGGGTCGAGGTCGGCCTGTACCGGCTGGTCCTGATCGGCCTGGTCGTGCTGATCACGCTCGGCCTGCAGCTGCTCGTCGAGCGCACGCGCTTCGGTGCGCGGATCCGCGCGTCGGTCGACAACCAGCAGGCGGCGGCGGGGCTGGGCATCAACGTCGGCCGGGTGTTCAGCCTGACCTTCGCGCTCGGCTCGGGGCTGGCGGGCCTCGGCGGCGGCCTGGGGCTGGACGTGCTCGGCCTCGATCCGAACTTTCCGATCAAGTACATGGTGTACTTCCTGCTCGTGGTCGTGGTCGGCGGCGCGAGCACGATCAAGGGGCCGCTGATCGCCGCGCTGATCCTCGGCGTGTTCGACGTGGCCGGCAAGTACTACGTGCCGGCGATCGGCTCGTTCATCATCTACGGGATGATGGTGCTGCTGCTGGTGCTGTTCCCGGCCGGGCTGGTCGGCAAACGGTCATGATCGCGCGCTGGCTCGATCCGCCGCGGCCGATGCTCCCGACCGACCGCTGGCGGCCGCTCGAAGTGCTGTTCTGGCTGCTGCCGGTGGCGGCGTACTTCGTGTTTCCCGGCTACCTGTCGCTGCTCTCGCAGATCATGATCACCGGGCTGTTCGCGGTGTCGCTGGACCTGATCCTCGGCTATGCCGGCATCGTCTCGCTCGGCCACGCGGCGTTCTTCGGGATCGGCGCCTACACCGCGGGGCTGCTCGCGGCGCACGGCTGGCCCGAGCCGCTGCTGGGCCTGTTCGCCGCCGCGCTGCTGGCGGCGCTGGCCGGCTACCTGACCAGCTTCCTGGTGGTGCCGGGACAGGACCTGACGCGGCTGATGGTGACGCTCGGGATCGGCCTGATGCTGTTCGAGGGCGCGAACAAGGCGACCGACCTCACCGGCGGCGTCGACGGGCTGCAGGGCATCGCCTCCGGCAAGGTGCTCGGCCTGTTCGGGTTCGACCTGTTCGGCAAGACCGCGTACTGGTACAGCCTGATCGTGCTGTTCGTGCTGTTCGTGCTGCTGCGGCGCATCGTCGCTTCGCCGTTCGGCCTGAGCCTCACCGGCATCCGCGAGGGCGGACGGCGCATGCCGGCGATCGGCGCCGACGTGCCGCGGCGCCTGACCGCGGCGTTCACGCTGGGTGCGGCGATCGCCGGCGTCGCCGGCGCGCTGCTGGCGCAGACCACGCAGTTCGTCGGCCTCGACACGCTGGGCTTCTCGCGCTCGGCCGATCTGCTGATCATGCTGGTGCTTGGCGGCGCGGGGCGCCTGTACGGCGCGCTGGTCGGCGCCGCGCTGTTCATGCTGGCGCAGTCGTATATCTCGGACCTAAATCCGGTGTACTGGCAGTTCTGGCTCGGGCTGCTGCTGGTCGCGATCGTGCTGTTCGCGCGCGGCGGCATCCTCGGCGGGCTGGAGCGCCTGCTTGGCAAGCTGCGCACGACTCGGGAGCCGGCGCGATGAGCCAGCCCACGCCCGAGCTGCGCACCGTCGGCCTGTCGAAGACCTGGGGCGAGTTCAACGCGAACAGCGACATCTCGCTGGCCTTCGCGCCCGGTGCGCGGCACGCGCTGATCGGCCCGAACGGCGCCGGCAAGACCACCTTCATCAACCTGCTGACCGGCGCGCTCGCGCCGACCCGTGGCCAAGTGCTGCTCGGCGAGCACGACATCACGAAGCTCACGCAGAACCAGCGCGTGAAGCGGGGCATGACCCGGACCTTCCAGATCAACACGCTGTTCGCAGGCCTGACCGTGCTCGAATCGGTGGCGCTGGCGATCTGCGAGCGCCGCGGCCTGCAGCACCGCTGGCACCAGACCGTCCTCGCGCAGCGCAGTGTGACCGAAGAGGCGATGGAATTGCTCGCCCGGCTCAGGCTGTCCGCCGACGCGAACACGCCGACGCACAGCCTGCCGTACGGACGCCAGCGCCTGGTCGAGATCGCGCTCGCGCTCGCGACCGCGCCGCAGATCCTGCTGCTCGACGAGCCGGCCGCCGGCATTCCATCGGCCGAGAGCGCCGAGCTGTTCGAAGTCATCGCGCAGCTGCCGCGCGAGGTCACGATCGTCTTCATCGAACACGACATGGGCCTGGTGTTCCGCTTCGCCGAGCGCATCACCGTGCTGGTGGCGGGCCGCGTGCTGGTCGAAGGCACCCCGGCCGAGATCGCGGCGGACGAGCGCGTGCGCCAGGTCTACCTGGGCGAGGCGGCCCCGCATGGCTGAGCTGCTGGCGCTCGAGAATTTGCGCGCCGGCTACGGCGAGTCGGTGGTGCTCGACGGCATCACGCTCGCGCTGGCCGAGGGCGAGAGCCTGGCGCTGCTGGGCCGCAACGGGGTCGGCAAGACGACGCTGCTGATCACGCTGATGGGCCTGACCCAGGTGCACTCCGGGAGCCTGCGCTGGTGCGGCAACGACATCGCGCGCGTGCCGACGTTCCGCCGCGCGCACGCGGGCCTGGGCTGGGTGCCGCAGGAGCGGATGATGTTCCCGTCGCTGACCGTCGAGGAACACCTGACCGTGGTCGCGCGCCCCGGCCGCTGGACGCTGGCGCGGCTGTACGAGGTCTTTCCGCGGCTCGAGGAGCGGCGCGGCAACATGGGCAACCAGCTCTCGGGCGGCGAGCAGCAGATGGTCGCGATCGCGCGCGCGCTGATCACGAACCCGCGGCTGCTGCTGCTCGACGAACCGATGGAGGGGCTCGCGCCGATCATCGTGCAGGAGCTGATGCACGTGCTCGGGCGACTGATTCGGGACGAAGGCATGGCAGTGATCGTGGTCGAGCAGCACGCGCGACTCGCACTCGAACTCACCCGACGTGCGATCGTGCTCGACCGCGGGCGCATCGTGCACCAGTCGAGCAGTGAAAGCCTGCTCGGCGACCCGCAGACGCTGGACCGTCTCGTGTCGGTAGCTTGAGATGAACCACCCCCGTTTCTCGCTCACTGCGTGTAGCTCGAATCCCCCCTCGAGGGGGCGCACCCAGCGGCCTGGCCAAGCCAGTTCCTCGGGTGCACTGGCTTGGCCTGCTCCGCGGCCTTCAGTGCTGTTGGGTTTCATGCGTCGCGGGTGGCGCTTCACACCGTCGAGCAACCGATGCGGCGCGTCCGGTTGCGATCGATCTGCCGCACATTAC
>JAFECV010000810.1 GCA_018241985.1 Pseudomonadota bacterium
GGCGGCATCCAGCGTCAGCCGGGTCGCCGCGACCAGCTCCGCGAGCTGGTCCAGCGTGGTCGCGCTGGCGATCGGCGCGGTGATGCTCGGCCGCGCCATCTGCCAGGCCAGCGCCACCCGCGCCGGCGTCGCCGACAGGCGCGCCGCGACCTCGTCCAGCGCCGCAAGAATGCGCGTGCCGCGTTCGCCCAGGTACTTGGCGACGCCATGCCCGCGCGGGCTCTTGCGCAGGTCGGCTGCCGAGCGGTACTTGCCGGTCAGGAAGCCGCTGGCCAGCGCGTAGAAATTGATGACGCCGATCCCATGGGTCTGGCACAGCGGCTCGAGCGTGGCCTCGTAGTCGGCCCGGTCGTACAGGTTGTACAGCGGCTGCAGGCTCTCGTAGCGCGGCAGGCCTTGCTGCCGGCTCAGGTCGAGCGCCTGCGCCAGCCGCGGCGCGCTGTAGTTGGACGCGCCGATCGCGCGCACCTTGCCGGCCTCGATCAGCCGCGCGTAGGCGGCCAGCGTGTCCTCGAGCGGCGTGCCGGCGTCGTCGTCGTGCGACTGGTACAGGTCGATGCAGTCGACCTGCAGCCGGCGCAGCGACGCCTCGACCGCGCTGCGGATGTAGTCCGGCGCGAGGCCCTTGCGGCCCGGCCCCATCTCCTTGCCGACCTTGGTCGCGATCACGACCTGGTCGCGTTTGGCCGCGTGCTTGAGCCATTTGCCGAGGATGGTCTCGGACTCGCCGCCGGCATGCCCCGGCACCCAGCGCGAATAGACGTCGGCGGTGTCGATGAAGTTCATGCCGGCGTCGACCCAGGCGTCGAGCAGCGAGAACGAGCTTGCCTCGTCGACGGTCCAGCCGAACACGTTGCCGCCGAACGCCAGCGGCGACACCAGCAGGCCGGAACGGCCCAGCGGTCGCATCTTCATTGCAGCTCCTCGCGAAGACCGGGGATGATGCGAACTTTACGCGCTATGCGTTGTTATTGTGAGTCACGCCGGCACCCGCACAGCTCGCGACGCATAAGACGGGTTCGAGCGGCCGC
>JAFECV010000811.1 GCA_018241985.1 Pseudomonadota bacterium
CAAGCTTTCTCGCGCAGCTGTTCCTGCGCCGTCCGCTGATCGAGGCCTCGACGCAGGAATTCCATGTCACCGGCAGCTGGACCGACCCCAAGGTGACCAAGGTGGAACGCAAGACCGGCCGCGCTGAGCCGGCCCAACCGCAAGGAGTGACGCGATGAAAGTGGCTGCACTGCAAATGGTCTCAAGCACCGACCTGGACGGCAACCTGCGCGCCGCGCAGGCGCTGCTCGAGCAGGCGGCGCGCGCCGGCGCGGAACTCGCGCTGCTGCCCGAATATTTCTGCCTGATGGGACGGCGCGACACCGACAAGCTCGCGTTCGGCGAGCAGGACGGCAGCGGGACTATCCAGCAGTTTCTGTCCGACGCGGCGCGCACGCTGAAGATGTGGATCGTCGGCGGCACGCTGCCGCTCGCGACCAGCGATGCGGCGCGGGTGCGCAACAGCTCGCTCGTGTACGCGCCGGATGGTGCGCGCGTCGCGCGCTACGACAAGATCCACCTGTTCCGCTTCGACGACGGCGAGCGGCGCTACGACGAGGCGCGGGTGCTGGAGGCCGGCACCGAGCCGGCGCTGTTCGAGCTGACCGACCGTGGCGGCCACCGCTGGCGCGTGGGCCTCTCCGTCTGCTACGACCTGCGCTTTCCCGAGCTGTACCGGCGCTACGCGGCCGCGGGTGCGGACCTGCTGCTGGTGCCGAGCGCGTTCACCTTCGTCACCGGCCAGGCGCATTGGGAGCTGCTGCTGCGCGCGCGCGCCGTCGAGAACCTGTGCTATGTGCTCGCCGCCGCGCAAGGCGGGCTGCACGAGAACGGCCGCCGCACCTGGGGCCACAGCATGGCGGTCGACCCGTGGGGCGGCATCGTCGCCGAGTGGCCCGAGGGCGCGGGCATGGTGCTGGCCGAGCTGGACGCCGGCGTGATTGCCAAGCGCCGCAACGAGCTGCCGGCGCTGTCGCACCGCGTGTTGAAATGAAACACCCCCAGTCTTCGCGCACTGCGTGTCGCTTCGCCAACCCCCTCACCGGGGGCG
>JAFECV010000812.1 GCA_018241985.1 Pseudomonadota bacterium
GATTACCGAAACAGGTGATCGTCCTGATCAGGATGCACAAATTTGCAATCAAAAAGCTCTGAATCCAAGGTGCAGCCTTCGTATCATGCTATTCATTGAATAGCAAAACAAGATGAGGCCACGCTGTCCGCATGGCGTCGGCTGCCCGCACCGTCAATCGACGCGAATCCCGCGCGCCTTGATGATCGCGCCGAGCTGCGCGGTGTCCGACTTCATCCGGTTCGCCAGGCCTTCGGGCGAGCTGCCGACCGCCTCCCAGCCGAGCACGAACAGGCGCTGGCGCATCGCCGGCGTGCGCACGATCTCGCCGACCAGCGTCGACAGCCGATCGACGATCGCATGCGGCATGCGCTTGGACGCGGCCAGCGCGGTCCAGATTTCGAGCTGGTAGTCGCGGATGCCGGCATCGGCCAGGCTCGGGATGTCGGGCACCAGCGGACTGCGGCCGGCCGAGGTGACGCCGATCGCCTTGAGCTTGCCGGCCTTGATCTGCGCGGTCGCCAAGCCCGGCGGCAGCAGCGCGAGATTCACCTGGCCGCTCAGCATCGCGTTGATCACCTGCGGGTTGCCCTGGTATGGCACGTGCACCGGGTTGATGCCGGACTTGGCCTTGAGCAGCTCCATGCCGAGATGGCCGACGGTGCCGACGCCGGGGCTGCCGTAGCTCCATTTGTCGCCGGCTTCGCGCGCGGCGGCGAAGAACTGCTTCGCGTCGTGCCCTGGCGCGGCCTCCGGTGCCGCGAGCACCAGCGGCGCGGTGCCGATCAGGCCGATCGGCGCGAGGTCGCGCGCCGGGTCGTACGGCACGGCCGGGTTCAGGAGCTTGGCGATCGTCAGGTTGCCGTTGATCATCAGCCCGACCGTGTAGTCGTCGTGCGCCTTCGCGACCATGTCGGCGGCGATGTTGCCGCTCGCGCCCGGGTGGTTCTCGACGATCACCGGCTGGCCGAGCGCCTTCGAGAGCGGCTCCTGCAGCGCGCGCGCCACCAGGTCGGGCGACGAGCCGGCCGGGAACCCGACCAGGATGC
>JAFECV010000813.1 GCA_018241985.1 Pseudomonadota bacterium
AAGATCCTCGCGACCTCGCTCCTGGTCGAGGCCTTCCTGTACGAGGAGCAGACGCGCCGCGGCGTGTCGATCCGGCACTGGGAGGAGTTCGAGGACGTCGCCGACCACTGCACCGTGTGCCACAAGTGCCTTAGCCCCTGCCCGGTGGACATCGACTTCGGCGACGTGTCGATGAACATGAGGAACCTGTTGCGCAAGATGGGCAAGCAGTCGTTCCGCCCCGGCAAGGCGGCGGCGATGTTCTTCCTGAACGCGACCAGCCCGCAGACGATTGGCCTGGTGCGCGCCGGCATGATCGGCCTGGGGTTCAAGGCGCAGCGCTTCGCGAACCGGCTGCTGCGCGGCGCGGCGCGCGCGCAGACCGCGAAGCCGCCGGCCACGGTCGGCACCGCGCCGGTGCGCCAGCAGGTGATCCACTTCATCAACAAGAAGATGCCGGGGGGCCTGCCGAACAAGACCGCGCGCGCACTGCTCGACATCGAGGACAAGGCCTACGTGCCGATCATCCGCGACCCGAAGACGACCAGCGCCGAAACCGAGGCGGTGTTCTATTTCCCGGGCTGCGGGTCGGAGCGGCTCTTCTCGCAGGTGGGCCTGGCGACGCAGGCGATGCTGTGGCATGCCGGCGTGCAGACCGTGCTGCCGCCGGGGTACCTCTGCTGCGGCTATCCGCAGCGCGGCGCCGGCCAGTACGACAAGGCCGAGAAGATGATCACCGACAACCGGGTGCTCTTCCACCGCGTCGCCAACACGCTGAACTACCTCGACATCCGGACCGTGGTGGTGAGCTGCGGCACCTGCTACGACCAGCTGCAGGGCTACGAATTCGAGAAGATCTTCCCCGGCTGCCGCATGATCGACATCCACGAGTACCTGCTCGAGAAAGGCATCACGCTGCCGAAGGGGCAGGGCGGGTTTCTCTACCACGAGCCCTGCCACAACCCGATGAAGCTCGGCGATTCGATGAAGACCGTGAAGGCTTTGCTCGGCGACAAGGTTCAAAAGAGCGAGCGCTGCTGCGGAGAAT
>JAFECV010000814.1 GCA_018241985.1 Pseudomonadota bacterium
CGTTCGAGGAAAAGCGCAAGAAGCTGACGCAGGGCGACGAGCTGCCGGCCGGCGTGCTGAAGATGGTCAAGGTCTACCTGGCCGTCAAGCGCCGCCTGCAGCCCGGCGACAAGATGGCCGGGCGTCACGGCAACAAGGGCGTGGTCTCGAAGATCGTTCCGGTCGAGGACATGCCGTACATGGCCGACGGCACGCCGTGCGACGTGGTGCTCAATCCGCTCGGCGTGCCGTCGCGGATGAACGTCGGGCAGGTGCTGGAAGTCCATCTGGGCTGGGCCGCGAAGGGCATCGGCCAGTGCATCGGCGACATGCTGCAGCGCCAGGCGCAGGCCGCCGAGCTGCGCCGCTACCTGGACCAGGTCTACAACGCGTACGGCCGCAAGGAGGATCTCTCCAAGCTGTCGGACGCGGAAGTGCGCGAGATGGCGGAAAACCTGACCGGCGGCATTCCGTTCGCGACGCCGGTGTTCGACGGCGCATCCGAAGACGAGATCCGCGCGATGCTGCAGTTCGCCTATCCGGACGAGAGCGCCGCGCGCAAGGGCCTGACCGCGACGCGCACCCAGGCGCGCCTGTACGACGGCCGCACCGGCGACGCGTTCGAGCGCCCGACCACGATCGGCTACATGCACTTCCTGAAGCTCCACCATCTGGTCGACGACAAGATGCATGCGCGCTCGACCGGCCCGTACTCGCTGGTCACGCAGCAGCCGCTCGGCGGCAAGGCGCAGTTCGGCGGCCAGCGCTTCGGCGAGATGGAGGTCTGGGCGCTCGAGGCCTACGGCGCCGCCTACACGCTGCAGGAGATGCTCACCGTCAAGTCCGACGACGTGCAGGGCCGCACCAAGGTGTACGAGTCCATCGTCAAGGGCGAGCACTCGATCGAGGCCGGTATGCCCGAGTCGTTCAATGTGCTGGTCAAGGAAATCCGTTCCCTGGGCCTGGACATCGAGCTTGAGCGTTCCTAAGGCCTTGCGGGTCAGACCACGATTTTGCAAAGCAAAACTCGTGCTCTGACCCCAACAA
>JAFECV010000815.1 GCA_018241985.1 Pseudomonadota bacterium
CCGGGCTGCTCAGAGCCACGGTGGTCAAGGTGCCGGCCAAGAAGAAGCGCTTCGGCAAGGACCCGTTCACCGGTCAGGAGCGCTGGTTCCCGGCCAAGCCGGCCACGACCAAGGTCAAGGTGCGGCCGATGAAGAAGCTCAAGGACGCCGCCGGCGGCTGAGCACGCGACGCCCCACCCAGAGCCGCCCCGGGGGCGGCTCATTTTCGGTGCCCCCGGCGTGGGCGCACTCCTCGGGGTGCAAGTCCTCGGCCAGCTGGCCACAGCGAGGCAAGCGAGCGCAACTGCGTGAGGGCGACCGAGCGTGGGAAGGAAGCGTGGCGCGCAAACCGTGAGCCGAGGTCGTGCCGAGCGATGCATCAGCCGGCGCAGAAGGCAATCGAACTCGAGCGATCACGATGACACCCGGTCCGCCGACGGGCAGAGGTTACGCGCGCGCCGTGGCGATCTCGCCGATCCGCGTCGTGTAGCGTGGCGATCGGCGGTCCTGCTTCGACGCGTGAGCGCTCGGTCCGGCGCGGCCTGCCGCGCTGGCTACCGACACGGCATGGCGCCCGAAGCGCCGGTTCAGCGCGTCGAGTGCGGTCATCAGGTCAGAGCGGCCGCCTCTGTCGGCTTCCGGAGCTGGATCGACGTCGAACAGGTCCGGCGTGGTCTGCTCCTGAGCCTGCGGCTGGAGATCGACGAGCATCACGCCCGCCTTGGCATAGTTGAAGTCCGGCCGGAACACGCTTCGCAGCGCTTGGATCGCCGCGCTGATGAGCACCCGCGTATCGGCGCTCGGCCGACTCAGCGGCAGCGTCGCGCTGGGCGCGTGCTGGCGGTCGTTCTTGCGGTACGGGCTGGTGGCGATGAAGACATGCACCGCACCGGCCACGCTGCCCTGGTCGCGCAGCTTGCGGGCGACCTGGCTGGTGAACTGACTGACCACCTCGATGAGCGTGGGCAGATCGGTCACCGGTGCGCCGAACGAGCGCGAGCACATGATCTGCTGGTTGGCCGGCGGCGCGTCGTTGACACCCAGGCA
>JAFECV010000816.1 GCA_018241985.1 Pseudomonadota bacterium
GGCCGAACCCGTCGGGCCAGTCCACGCGCAGCCCATCGACCGTGCTGATGCGCGCGGGCGGCGCAAAACCGGCGAGCGCCACCGCGCGCGCCACGACGCCGGGCGGCTCGCCCTCGGCGCAGCCCACATTCAGCTCGGGGGTGGAAAAGCTGGTCGGCAGCGCGTCCAGCACGGCGCTGGCATCGGGCGAGCGGCTCACGATCTCGAGCAGGCGGCAGCCCGCGTAGGTGCCGTCGTCGAAGCCGAACCAGCGCTCCTTGAAGAAGATGTGGCCGCTCATCTCGCCGCCGAGGGGTGAGCCGATCTCCCGCATCTTCGCCTTGATCAGCGAATGCCCGGTCTTGTACATCAGCGCCTTGCCGCCGGCGCCCTCGATGGCCGGCGCCAGGCGCTGCGAACACTTGACGTCGAACACGATCTCGCCGCCGGGCACGCGGCTCAGCACATCGCGCGCGAACAGGATCATCTGCCGGTCCGGGTAGATGGTGTTGCCCCTCTTGGTGACAATGCCGAGCCGGTCGCCGTCGCCGTCGAAGGCCAGGCCGAGTTCGGCATCGGAATTCTTCAAGGCATCGATCAGGTCGCGCAGGTTCCCGGGCTTGCTCGGATCGGGATGGTGGTTCGGAAAATTGCCGTCCACCTCGCTGAACAGTTCGGTCACCCGGCAGCCGAGGGCGCGAAAGATGGCCGGGGCGGAGGCACCGGCCACGCCGTTGCCGCAATCGACCACGATGTGCATGGGCCGCGCCAGTTTGGCATCGAGCACGATGCGGGCCTGGTACGGCGCCATCACGTTGATGTTGCGCACATTTCCCCCGGGCTGCAGCACCCAGCTCTCTTGCTCCATCATGCGGCGCAGCGCCTGGATGTCGTCGCCGTAGATGGCGCGCCCGCACAGCACCATCTTGAAGCCGTTATCGTCCTTCGGGTTGTGGCTGCCGGTGACCTGGATGCCGCTCGCGCACAAGGTGCTGGCGGCAAAGTAGAGCATCGGCGTCGTGACCATGCCGACGTCGATCA
>JAFECV010000817.1 GCA_018241985.1 Pseudomonadota bacterium
CACCACCAGCACCGGCTCGGCGGGTAGCAACCCGGCCATCGCCTCGCGATAGGTGCGCGCCATCTGGTCGAGCGAGGGCGCCACATGCACGTAGGCGAAGCGCTGCAGTTCGGCGCCTGCGCGCCACGCGGGCAAGGCGTCCTGCGCCAGATGGATCATCATCGTGCCCGGCCCGGGCCGCAGCCTGGCCGGCGCCGGCAGCGGATCGGGGGCGGCCTTCCCAAGCAAGCGGCCATAGAGCTGACGCGGATGCACGTTGGCGACCACGGCACGGCGCGCATCGAGCTGCGTCCCGTCGGCCAGCGTCACGCCTTGCGCCCGCCCGCCGGATACGCGAATGCTCGCCACCGGGGTGCCGGTGCGGACCTCGCCGCCCGCTTGCTCGATGCACCGCACCATGGCCCGGATGATGGTGTCCGCCCCGCCGCGACCCAGAGCCATGCCGAAACACTGGTTCGCCATCGATTCGAGGTACGGGAACAATGCGCCGCCGGCCACGTCGGGACCGAAATCCAGGTGCATGCCCCAAGCCGCCATGAGCGCACGCACGCCATCGTCTTCAAACCGCGCACTGAGCCAGTTGCGCGGGCTGGAGAGCAGCAGCCGCGCCGTGTCCATGCACCAGGGTAAGCCTTTGGCGCGCCAGGCGCGCCACAGGGCGCGCGCCATGGCCCACGACGGGACGGGCGTTCCCAGCAGGCCGAAGAGGTGCGGCGCGTCGGCGCCGAACTGACCCGCCATTGCCTTCCAGACCCGAGCATCGGCCTCGCTGCGCCGCGCCATGCGTGTCGCCGTGGCGTTCAAATCGGTATCGACGCCCAGCCATGTGCCGTCGTCGAGCACCGAAGAAAAACTGTGCGTGACCGGCATCAGCGACAGCCCTGCCGCTTCCAGTTGTGTCTTGTAGGCGGCATGGAACGGCGAACCGGCAAACATGCTCAGGTTCATCGCGCAGAGGTCGTGCCTGAAACCGGGCAGCGTGACCTCGCTGGTCTTCACGGCGCCGCCCGCCACAGGTG
>JAFECV010000818.1 GCA_018241985.1 Pseudomonadota bacterium
GCCGCCAGGCGGATGCGCTGCGCCTCGCCGCCGGACAGCGTCGGCGCGCCGCGGTCCAGCGTGAGATACCCGAGCCCGACCGCCTCCAGGAAGTCGAGCCGGCTCAGGATTTCAGGGATCAGATCGCGTGCGATGGTCGCGTCGCGCCCTTCGAGCTTCAGTTCGGCGAACCACTGGCGCAGTGCGGCAACGGACAGGCGCGCAAGCTCGGTGATCGCGATGCCGCCCGCCGCATCCGTTCCTTCACTTTCGAGCCGCACCGCGCGCGCCACCGGATTCAGCCGCGTGCCGCCGCAGCTCGGGCAGGCCTCGTCGACCAGGCCTTCGACCTCGGGTTCGGCGAAGGTCCGCTCCCGGCCCTTGTCGTCGTCCTGCGGCGAGTCGTCGAGCGCGCGGCGCTGCTCTTTCGTCAAGCGCACGCCGGTGCCGACGCAGTCCGGGCACCAGCCGTGCTTGCTGTTGTACGAGAACAGCCGCGGGTCGAGCTCGGCATACGACGTGGCGCAGACCGGGCAGGCGCGCCGCGTCGAGAACGCCTCGATGCGGCCGATGCCGGCGGTCGGCGTGCCGGCCTTGAGCGCTTCGCTCAAGCCGCCCAAGTCGCTGTGCACGTGCACCACGCCCTTGCCGTGCTCGAGCGCGGTCGCAAGCAGCCGGGCCAGCTCGCGCTCGTTCGCCGGCGTCAGGTCGAGGCTGGCGACCGGCAGTTCGATCGTGTGCTCCTTGAACCGGTCGATGCGCGGAAAGCGCGTGGTCGGCAGGTATTCGCCGTCGACCCGCAGATGGGTGTAGCCGCGCGGCCGCGCCCAGTCGGCCAGCTCGGTGTAGACGCCCTTGCGCGCGACGACGAGCGGCGCGAGCAGCCCGACATGGCGGCCGCGGTAGTTCCTCAGCAGCTGCGCGGCGATGCTCTCGGGCGTGCGCGGCTGCACGGCCGCGCCGTCGTGGATGCAGTGCTGCACGCCGAGCTTCACGTACAACAGGCGCAGGAAATGCCAGACCTCGGTCACCGTACC
>JAFECV010000819.1 GCA_018241985.1 Pseudomonadota bacterium
TGCATGTGCATCAAGCAGACGCCGGCGCGGCCATGCCGGGCGAGCAGTTCCGCGGCGCCGGGCTGACGCAGCGCCCAGACGTCGTTGACGATGTCCGCGCCCATGTCCAGCACCGCCTGCATGACCTCGGGCTTGGACGTGTCGACCGACACCGGCACCCCGAGCCGGAGCGCCCCTGCCACCACCGGCCGCACGCGCGCCAGTTCCTCGGCAGCCGGCACCGGCTGCGCGCCGGGCCGGGTCGATTCGCCGCCGATGTCGAGGATGTCCGCGCCGTCCCGCAGCAGTTGCTCGCAGTGCGCGAGCGCGTCCGCGGTCGCGCGATAGCGGCCGCCGTCGGAAAACGAATCCGGCGTGACGTTGACGATGCCCATCACGCGCGGACGCGCTAGATCGATCGTGAATCGGGTGGTGTGCCAGTGCATGGCTAGGGCCGGCGCGAACAGGTGCGGGATCAGACGAGCGAAGCGCCGTCGTTTCCGGTGCACCCGGTCTGGCGCTTCATGAGAGAGGCGAGGCCGCCGAACCTTTCAGGCGGCGGCCCGCTGCGGGTCAGGACACGGTGGGTGCCGGCCCCGGCTTGACAGCCGGCGAAGGCCCGCTGTCCCCGGAGGCCGGCGGCGGCGATGGCGCCCGATCGGCCGGCGGCCGCGGCTCGCGCCCCGCCATGATGTCGTCGAGCTGTTCGCCGTCGATGGTCTCCCATTCGAGCAGCGCCTTGGCCATCGCGTGCATCTTGTCCTGGTTGTCCTCAATCAGCTTGCGCGCGATCGCGTACTGCTGGTCGATGATGCGGCGCACCTCGGCATCGACCTTCTGCATCGTCTCTTCGCTCATGTTCGTGGTCTTCGTGACCGAGCGGCCCAGGAATACCTCGCCTTCGTTCTCGGCATAGACCATCGGCCCGAGCGCCTCGGTCATGCCGTAGCGCATCACCATGTCGCGCGCGAGCTGCGTCGCACGCTCGAAGTCGTTGGAAGCGCCGGTCGTCATCTGGTGCATGAACACCTCTTCG
>JAFECV010000081.1 GCA_018241985.1 Pseudomonadota bacterium
TCGACGCGGCGCTGGTCGGTGGCGTCGATTCGCTGTGCCTGACCACGCTGTACGGTTTTCATTCGCTGCAGCTCGTCTCCGCCGCGCCGTGCCGGCCGTACGACCTGCATCGCGACGGCCTCTCGATCGGCGAGGCCGCCGCATTCGCGCTGCTGGAGTCGGCGCCGGAAGCGCGAGCCGGCGACCTGCTGCTCACCGGCGTCGGCGAATCGAGCGACGCGCACCACATGTCTGCGCCGCACCCCGAGGGCCTGGGCGCGCAGCAGGCGATGCGCGCGGCTTTGGCAGCCGCTGGCCTTGGCGCGAGCGAGATCGACTACATCGCGCTGCACGGCACCGCGACGCCGAGCAACGACCGCGCGGAGAGCCGCGCCGTCGAAGCGGTGTTCGGCGCCGACATCCCCTGCAGTTCGGTCAAGGGCCATGTCGGCCACACGCTCGGCGCCGCCGGTGCGGTCAACGCGGTGGCGTGCGCGCTGGCGCTGCAGCACGACTTCGCGCCGGCCGGCGTCGGAACGCAGGCGCTGGACCCGCAACTGCCGGGCCGCTATCTGCTGGCCAACCGGGCGCAGCCGATGCGGCATGTGATGAGCAACGCGTTCGGCTTCGGCGGCAGCAACTGCAGCCTGGTGTTCTCCAAGGTGGCGGGATGAGCACACTACATGCCCATATCGACGGCATCGGCCTGTACGGCCCCGGCCTGAACGGATGGGCGCAGGCCAGCGAAGTGCTGCGCGGGGCTGCTCCGTACCAGATGGCCGATCTCGCGCTGCCCGCGCCCGACGCGCTGCCGCCGGCCGAGCGGCGCCGCGCAGGCCTGCCGTTGAAGCTGGCGATGGCGGCCGGCTTCGACGCGGTGCGGGGTGCCGGCGCAGACCCCAGGACGCTCGCGACCGTGTTCTCGTCCGGCGGCAGCGACGGCGACAACTGCCATCGCTTGCTCGAATCGCTGGCAGCCTCCGAGCGCGCGGTATCGCCAACCCAGTTCCACAACTCGGTGCACAACATGGCGGCCGGCTATTGGGGCATCGCCACCGGTTGCATGGCGGCGTCGACCAGCCTGTGCGCCTACGACGCGAGCTTCGCGGCCGGCCTGCTCGAAGCGGCGACGCAGATCGCCATGTCCGGGCGCCCCTGCCTGCTGGTGGTGTTCGATACCGTCTACCCACCTCCGCTGCACGCGGTCCGGCCGCTCCCCTGCTCGTTCGGCCTGGGACTGATGCTGAGTCCGGCTCGATCAAAGGCGACGCAAGCCAGCGTCGCGCTAGAGCTGACCGATGCGGCGCCGACGCAGATGGTCGAGCCTGAACTGGAGGAATTGCGCCGGCAGGTGCCGACCGCACGTGGCCTGCCGCTGCTGAAGCGGATCGCGCGTGGCGAAACCGGGGAGGTCGTGATCGACTGCTTCGAGCCTCTGCAACTGCGGGTGAACCTGTCGTGACGCTGCCCGACCGCGACTGGATCGCCGCCCATGTTCCGCACAGCAGGAGCATGTGCCTGCTCGACCGCGTCCTGCAGTGGGACGATGCGGCCATCGCCTGCGCCGCGACCAGCCATACGGCGACCGACAACCCACTGCGCAGCACCGGCCGGCTCGGCATCGCGGCCGGCATCGAATACGCGGCGCAGGCGATGGCCGTGCATGGCGCGCTGCTCGCGGCGCGGCAGCCCTCGGGCGGCCACGGTTATCTGGCCAGCGTACGCGACGTGCGCTGGCAGGTGGCGCGCCTCGACGACCTGGATGCGCCGCTGCGGGTGCGGGCGCAGCGCCTGTCGGGCAACGACGCTTACGTGATGTACGAATTCGATCTGCAGGCGGCCGGGCGCACGCTGCTCGAAGGCCGGGCCACCGTGATGCTGAGCGCCGCGCCGGGATTCGAGGCCCAATGAACGCTGCCACGACGCAAAAGAAGCGTGCGCTCGTCACCGGCGGCAGCGGCGCGATCGGCGCCGCGATCTGCCGGCGCCTCGCCCAGGACGGCTTGCACGTGATCGTCCACACGCATCGGGCGCGCGAGGCGGCCGAACACCAGTGCGCCGCAATCGAGGCGGCGGGCGGCAGCGCCGAAGTCGTGCAGTTCGACGTGACCGACGGCGCCGCCGCACGCGCCGCGCTGGAGCCGCTGATCGCCGACGCGCCGATCCAGGTGCTGGTCAACAACGCCGGCATCCACGACGACGCCGCGTTTCCGGGCATGTCGCGCAGCCAGTGGTCGCGCGTCATCGATGTCTCGCTGAATGGATTCTTCAACGTGACGCAGCCGCTCGCGATGGCGATGGTGCGCAGCCGCTGGGGCCGGATCGTGACGATTTCCTCGGTCGCGGCGCTGATCGGCAACCGCGGCCAGACCAACTACGCGGCGGCCAAGGCCGGGCTGCACGCCGCGAGCAAATCGCTGGCGCTGGAACTGGCCAGCCGCGGCATCACGGTCAACGTGGTGGCGCCGGGCATCATCGAATCCGAGATGAGCGCGGGCAGCTTCGACGCCGAAACCATCGCGCGCATGGTGCCGATGCGCCGCGCCGGCCGGCCGGACGAGGTGGCCGATCTGGTCGGGTTCCTGGCCTCGGACCGGGCCGGCTACATCAGCGGCCAGGTGATTTCGGTCAACGGCGCGATGGCGTAGGGCTCCGGGCGGATGCCGCGCGCACTGCAACTGTTGCTGTTCTACCTCGCGCTGCTGTGGCTGGGCGCGATGCTGCTGCTCGGCAACATCGCCCTGCTGCCGCTGTTGCTGCTGCCCCGCTCGCTGTGCGAAGCGCCGGTGCAGCGCCTGATCAGCGCCACGTTCCGGCTGTTCCTGCAAGGCGCCGCGGCAGCCGGGCTGCTGCGGCTCGATTTGGCCGGACTGGACCGGCTGAACCAGGCGACCGTGCCGGGCCAGGGCCTGCTGCTGGTCGCGAACCACCCGAGCATGATCGACGTGTTCCTGGTGATTTCGCGCGTGCGCCATGCGGTGTGCATGATGAAGGCCAGCCTGGGCGCGAACGCGTTCCTCGCGGTCGGCGCGTACCTCGCCGGCTATGTCTCGACGCGCCATGCGGAGCGGATGATCCGCCAGGCCACCCGCGCCGTCGCGTCGGGCAGCGTGCTGCTGGCGTTTCCAGAGGGCACGCGCACCGTGCGCCAGCCGCTGAACCCGCTCAAGCCCGGCATCGGCCTGATCGCCCGGCGCAGCGGCGCGCCGCTGCAGACCATCCTGATCCGCACCAACTCGCCCTACCTCGGCAAGGACTGGCCGATCTGGCGCGCGCCGCGGTTTCCGCTGGTGTACCAGGCGCGGCTCGGCGAGCGCATCGCAGCCACCTGCTCGATCGACGAGACGATGGATCGGCTCCAGCGCTATTTCGAGCGCGAGCTGCAATCCTCGATCGACCCCAGCCTGAAGATTTGAAGCGGTCCGCATGGTGGCCCCCTCTTCGACCCATCTGGTGCTGATCCCGAGCTACAACCCGGGCGATGCGGTGGTTCGGACCGTGCGTGCGGCGCGCGAGCGATGGAACCCGGTCTGGGTCGTGGTCGACGGCAGCGACGACGGCAGTGACGAGCGGCTGCAAGCCCTGGCCGTGTCCGACCCCGGCCTGCGCGTCGTCGTGCTGCCGCGCAACCAGGGCAAGGGTGCCGCGCTGCTGCATGGCATCGATCTGGCGCTCGGCGAAGGCTTCACCCATGCGCTGTGCATGGATTCCGACGGGCAACATCCGGCCGAATTGATCCCGGAATTCATGGCACGGTCGCAGGCCGACCCCGACGCGATGGTGCTCGGCGTGCCGGTGTTCGACGCGAGCGCGCCAGCGCTGCGCGTGCGGGGCCGCAGGGTCTCGAACTGGTGGGCAAACCTGGAGACGCTGTGGGCCGGCATCGGCGATTCGCTGTACGGGTTTCGCGTCTACCCGATGGCGCCGCTGCACGAGGTGATGACCCGCCAGCGCTGGATGCGCCGCTTCGACTTCGACCCCGAGGCCGCGGTCCGGCTGTGCTGGCTCGGCGTGCGCCCGATCAACCTGCCGGCGCCGGTCAGGTACCTGCGCGCCGACGAGGGCGGCGTCTCGCACTTCCGTTACCTGCGCGACAACTGCCTGCTGACCTGGATGCACCTGCGGCTGCTCGCCGGATTCGCGTGGCGGCTGCCGATGCTCTCGTGGCGACGCCTCTGCCTTCGCTCTGGCAACATCGCGCATCCGAGGAACAGACCATGACCGCCCAGCGCCCATCCACGACCAAGACAGCCGACAAGCCGGCAAACAAACCGGCAAGCCAACCCGCAACCCGGTCCGCGCGAGCCTCTGGCGGCAAGACGCTGTTCCGGCTGACCAGCCTGAACCTGAACGGCATCCGCTCCGCCACATCGAAGGGGGTCGAGGCCTGGCTCGCCAGGCACGCGCCCGACTGCCTGTGTGTGCAGGAGGTCAAGGCCCAGGCGGACGACGTCGCCGGGCGCTTCGAGCAGCTTGCCGGCCTGCAGGGCCATTTCCACTTCGCGCAGAAGAAGGGCTACGCCGGCGTCGCCGCCTACTGCCGGACCGAGCCCAGCGACGTGCTGATCGGCTACGGCTCGCCGGAGTTCGACGCCGAGGGCCGCTATGTCGAGCTGCGCTACGACCGGCCGGGCCGCAAGCTGTCGATCATCAGCGCGTACTTCCCGAGCGGGTCTTCGGGCGAAGAGCGCCAGCAGGCCAAGTTCCGCTTCCTGGGCGAGTTCTACCCGCATCTGGTCGCGCTGAAAGGGCAGCGCGAGTTCATCCTGTGCGGTGACGTCAACATCGCGCACAAGGAGATCGACCTGAAGAACTGGCGCAGCAACCAGAAGAACAGCGGCTTCCTGCCCGAAGAGCGCGCGTGGATGACCAAGCTGCTGGGCGAAGCCGGCCTCGTCGACGTGTACCGGCGTCTGCAGCCCGACGCGACCGACGCCGCCTACACCTGGTGGAGCAACCGCGGCCAGGCCTATGCGAACAATGTCGGGTGGCGGCTCGACTACCACTTGGCGACACCAAAGCTGGCTGAACGCGCGTTGCGCGAAGCGATCTACAAGGCCGAGAAGTTCTCGGATCACGCGCCGATCACGGTCGAATACGAACTCACACTGTGAGCCGATCGCGATGCTGAACGTGCTCGCGATCACCGGCCCGATCTACATCGCGATCGCGGTCGGGTTCGCGGCGGTCCGCTTCGAGCTGTTTTCGAAGGCGGACATGCACGTGCTCGGCAAGTTCGTCATCGACATCGCGCTGCCGGCGCTGCTGTTTCGCGCGCTGGCGACGCACCGGATCGCCGAAATCCTGAACCCGACCTACATGCTGGCCTATGCGCTCGGCTCGCTGGCGGTGATCGGCGCGAGCCGGTTCGTGAGCCGCCGGCTCGCGCATCTGGACGCGCAGACCAGCACCTTCATCGCGATGGGCATGTCCTGCTCGAACAGCGGCTTCGTCGGCTATCCGATCCTGCTGCTCACCCTCGCGCCGGTGGCCGGCGTCGTGCTGGCGCTGAATATGGTGGTCGAGAACATCGTCGTGATCCCGCTGCTGCTCGCGCTGGCCGAACACGGGCGCGGCGGGGCAGCGGCCGGACCGTGGCACAGCGTGGTCCGACACACGCTGCGGCGACTCGCGAAGAATCCGCTGATCCTCGCGATCGTCGCCGGCCTGGCCGTGTCGCTGTTCGACTGGACGCCGCCCGAGCCGGTGGACCGAGCCATCCAGATGTTCGCGCTCGCCAGCGGCGCCGCGTCGCTGTTCGTGATCGGCGGCACGCTGGTCGGCTTGTCCGTGGGCAGCGTCTGGCGCCGCGTCCTGCCGATCGCCGCCGGCAAGCTGCTGCTGCACCCGCTCGCCGTGCTGCTCGCGGTCTTGGCCGTGCCCTTGCTCGGCCTGCCGCCGCTGCACGCCACGCTGCGCACCGCCGCAGTGCTGAGCGCCGCGATGCCGATGTTCGGCATCTACCCGATCCTGGCCCAGGCCTATGGCCACGAGCACTTTGCCGCGCCGGCGCTGCTGGTCACCACCGCCGCCGCCTTCTTCAGCCTCAGCGGCATTCTCTGGGCGCTGGGGCGGTTTCACTGGTAATCCGGGAACCGCCAACAAAGTCACGCTCGGCGCAACCGGAGCCGCCGCCCATCGGTTCGGGCCGGCCGCTCATCAGGTTCGCGTTGCGGTCACCGATGCGGCAAATCTAAATTCGCCTGTAAGAGAAAGTACCCACAGGAAACGCTGTGACACAGACACGCGCGGTGCGCGCGAGAACCCAGGCTGGCTTCACGCTGATCGAGCTGATGGTCACGCTCGTCGTTGCCGGCATTCTGCTGATGATCGCGGTGCCGTCATTTGTTAGCCTGACACAGACCAACCGGGTCGCGGGCGAGATCAACGGCCTGTCAGCCGCGCTGCAATACGCCCGTGCCGAAGCGATCAAGGAAGGGCAGCCGGTCACGGTCTGCGTGTCGACGACGGGGACTGGTTGTGCGGCCGCCGCAACGCCGTGGCAGAGCGGCTGGATCGTGTTCTCCGACGCGAACGGCAACCAGACCGTCAATACCGGCGACCTGGTGCTGCGCCGGCAACTCGCATGGACCAGCAGCGACACCTTCGTCTCTGCGGACAGCGGCGGCAATACCGTTCGTGCAATCACCTACAGCCGCGACGGCTTCGCGGTCAATTTGGCCGGGACCGTGACCTGGACACTGAGCACCGTGCCATCCAATAGCTCGGCGCGTCGCTGTCTGACACTCAACATCATCGGCCATCAACAGGTGCAGCCATGCTGAGTGGCAAGCCAAGCGTCAGTTTCACGGACAACACGTCGCGCAGCGCGCGTGAGCGCGGTTTCACGCTGCTCGAAGTGCTGGTCGCGATCCTGGTCGTCTCGCTCGGTCTGCTCGGTCTGGCCAAAATGCAGGCGCTGGCGATCTCGAACACGCAGATCTCCAGCAGCCGCTCGATGATCGCACTGCAAGCCAGCAGCATGGCGGCCGCAATGCAGGGCAACACCGGCTACTGGGCCGCCGGCGTGGCTCCAGCCGTGTTCTCGACGGCAGGCACCGTGGTCACCGACGCGAGCGGCGTGCTGAACCAGACCGTTACCACCTGCGTTGCCGCCAGCGGCAGTGCCCCGACCACACCGGTCTGCACCCCGGCCCAACTCGCTGCCTACGACGTCCAGACCTGGGCGGCGAACATGAATGCGCTGTTCCCGGGCTATGGCGCGAACTTCGCCTGCAACAACGTGGCCGGTGCACCCGTTACCTGCACGATCACGATCACCTGGGCCGAGAAATACGTCGCGCTGAACCGCACCACCGCCACCGGCACCGCAGCCAGCGGCGGCCAGCAGACCGCGGTCCAGTCGTACACCCTTTACGTGTCGCCATGAACGAGCCGATCCTTCTCTCGCGTCAAGGCAGGCGCCAGCGCGGCCTGAGCATGGTCGAGCTGATGGTCGCGATCACGATCGCCCTGTTCATCGCGCTCGGCCTGTCGCTGTTGTACGTCAACATGAAATCGGCGTTCAACTCACAGAACCAGATGGCGCAGGTGCAGGACGCGGAGCGCCTCGCGGTGACGATGCTGACTACCACGGTGCAGTCGGCCGCGTATTTCCCGAATCCGGTCGCGAATACGCGCGCGGTGGCGCTGCCGGCCAATGCCACCGCCAACGCCGATGGCACGACCTTCGCCGCAGGGCAGGGCATCACCGGCACCGGCGCCCAGGGTTCGAGCACCAGTCACACAATCGACGTGCGCTTCCAGTCCGCCAGCGGTGACGGGCTGATGAACTGCCAGGGACAGACGAACACATCCGGCTCGACACTGGTGTGGATCAACAGCTTCACGGTGGACGCGAACAACGAGCTGGAGTGCTCGGTCAACGGCAACACGCCGGTGGTGCTGGTCAACAACGTCGCGAAGATGACCGTGCTCTACGGCGTGGACGTGAATGCCGACGGCTACGCCGACAGCTACCTGGATGCGGCGACGATCAGCACCGGCAACCTGTGGGCGAGCGTGCGCAGCGCGCAGGTCACACTGACCTTCGTGAATCCGCTGGCGAGCCAGACCGGCGGTTCCGCCACCCTCCCGACCCCCTGGGTGCAGACCATTGCGCTGCAGAACATGCTATGAGCACGCCCCGATCC
>JAFECV010000820.1 GCA_018241985.1 Pseudomonadota bacterium
GCCTAGTGCAGAAGCAGTCGCACTCCATCAACCGCGGCATGTCCGACGTGCTGCGATTGCTGTCAGCCGAGATCTCCAAGGACATCGGTACGCCGTACCGCGATTTCGACGCGATCGACCTGGCGCTGCGCACTGGCAAGGCGCCGGTGATCTTCCAGAAGTCCTATGACATGAAAAAACACTTGCCGCTGGCCGAGAGCGTGGCCCAGCAGGCCGTGTCCACCATGCGCCAGTGGATCGAGACGCCCGAAAGCCTGCAGAACATCATCCTGGTGGGCGGCGGGGCCTTCCTGTTCAAGAAGGCGGTGAAGGCCGCGTTTCCGAAGCACCGGATCTACGAGGTCAAGGAGCCGATGTTCGCGAACGTGCGAGGGTTTCAGCTCGCGGGGCAGAACTACGCTGCCAGCACGATAGCCCCAGGTCGTGATCGCGGGGCAGGGGAGGCCGTATGAATGCCCGCTCACAGAACGACCCCAAGCCGGTCCGGCTGGTGTTCGAGCTCGCGCGGGCCGACAACCCGCGGCTGTACGACGAGCTGGCGCGGTTTCCGCAAGGGGCCAAGCGCGTGAACCGGCTGCGTGTGCTGGCCTATGACGGGTTGCTGGTGCAGTACGGGGTGCTTGCAGTGGAGGGCGCCCGCTTGATGCCGACGCCCATACGCGATGAGGTTGCCATGCCTGCAACAGTGACCAACCATGTATTCGGGCCGAGCCTGGCCGAGTGAGGTGCTTATGTCCAAGCGAAGAAAGGGACCGCGGGACGAGGTGAGCGCAACGGAGTTGGCGGAGATGGGTTTCTGTGAGAAGAAGATGCAGCTTGCCCATATATATGGTGAGCGGGTCACGCCCGAGCAGCGCAAAGCCATGGCCCGAGGGCAGGTGGCTCACCAGCGGTATTTGGAAGAGGGACTGACAGCGACGGCAGATCGCCGATGCTTTGTGGCCACCTTCGTGTTTGGCCCAGATGCGCGGGAGACGCAGGTGCTTCGTGCATACCGCGATGCT
>JAFECV010000082.1 GCA_018241985.1 Pseudomonadota bacterium
GTGCTCAGGGATGACAGCCTAGCGGGAATGGCAAAGTTTGGCAAACGAACGCAGACACCTGGATTTCAGGCGGAAGATACAGACACGACAAAGCCCGCGCTGGAGCGGGCTTTGGTGGATTTAGTTGGGGTGGCTGATGGGACTCGAACCCACGACGACCAGAATCACAATCTGGGACTCTACCAACTGAGCTACAGCCACCGTCAGGGCGTTCGATTATAGCGACGCATCACTCGGCGGTCGCTCCCGCGGCGGGTTTCGGCACCTTGATCGTGGCCTTGAAGCGCTGCTTCAGCAGGTCGTAGTAGGCCTGCGATTCGGCAGACGCCACCGCCTGCGCGAACTGCGCGCGCTCCTGCGCGGCGACGTCGGCGGTGGGCGGCGTGCGCGGGACGATCTTCTCCAGCTTCACCACCGCATAGCCCTGCGTGCCCAGGTCGACGCCGATGAACGATGGCAGCTTGTTCGCGTCGGCGCGCAGCGCCGAGTCGACGACGGCCGGCGGCAGGTTCTGCGTCTGCCCGCGCGACACCACGACCGCCGCCGGCAGTTGCGCCGAGGCCGGATCGGCCTTCCACGCCGCCAGCTTGGCCGTGCCGTCGGTGCGCGCCAGCGCCGCGCCGCGGTCGGCCAGCAGCAGGCGGCGCACCTCGTCCTTCACCTCGGCGAACGAGCGCAGGTGGCTCGCCGTGTACTGCGTGATCCGGCCCGACACCAGCTCGTCGTTGCCGACCTCGACCGCGTCGGTGTTGCGCTTCTTCTTGATCGAATCCGACGAGAACAGCGCATTCAGGAACTTCTCGTTCGCGAGCACGCCGGTCGCGCCCGGCGCCGGCGTGCGCGTGACGCCGGTCGCGGTCTGGATCTTCAGCTTCAGCTTGTCGACCACCGGCTGCAGGCTGTCGGGCTGCTCGTACACCATGTTCGTGAACTTGTCGGCCGCGTCGGCGAACTTCACCTGCGCCTGCTGGTTCTTCAGGTCCGATTCGATCTGCGGTTTCAGCTCGTCGAAGCTGCGCTGCTGCGGCGCCTTGATGCCGGTGAGCTCGATGACGTGGTAGCCGTAGTCGGTCTGGATCGGGCCGACGATCTCGCCTTCCTTCGTCATGCCCCACACCGCGTCGGCGAACGGCTTGACCATCGCGTCTCGCGCGAAGAAGCCGAGGTCGCCGCCGTTCGCCGCGGAGCCCGGATCCTGCGAATACTTCTTCGCGAGTTCGGCGAAGCTCGCCGGGTCCTTGCGCGCCTGCGCCAGGATTTCGTCGGCCTTGGCCTTGGCCTTCTCGCGCTCGGCCGGCGACGCGTTTTGCGGCACCGCGATCAGGATATGGCTGGCGCGGCGCTGCTCCGGGCCGCTCAGGCGTGCGGCGTTCTGGTCGTAGTAGGCACGCACGTCCTGCGGATCGAGCGTGATCGAGTTCTTCACCGCGTCCAGATCCAGCACCACGTACTGGATGTTCGCCTGCGCCGGCGCCTGAAACTGGGCCTCGTGGCTCTTGTAGTACGCGAGCAGGTCGGCATCGCTCAAGCTGACCTTGCCTGCGTAGTCCTTGGTGTCGAAGCGGGCGACCTGGATCTCGCGCTGCTGGTAGAACGCATCGAGCGCGACATCGGCCTCGGCCGGCGTCGCGAAGCTCGTGCTCGTCAGCCCGCCCATCACCTGCTGCAGCGACAGATCGTTGCGCACGCCGGCCTCGAAGCTCTCGGGCGTCATGCCCTGCGCGGCCAGCAGCTGCTTGTAGCGCGACATGTCGAGCGTGCCGTCGCTCTTGCGCAGCGCCGCGATCGTCGGGTTCTGCTCGAGCGCCTGGGCGAGCTGCTGGTCGCTCGCGATCAGATGGAATTTCTGGGCCGCGGCCGCGAGCACCTGCTGGTGCACCAGCTGCTCCAGCGTCGCATAGCGGGCCTGCGGCGAATCGAACAGCTTCGCGTCGAGCGTCGGGTTCGACGCGCGCATCCGGTCCACCTCGCGCCGATGCGCGTTGTCCCAGTCGGCCTGCGAAATGTCGTGACCGTCGACGCTCGCCACCGTCTTGGCCTGCTCGCTGAAGAAGCGGTTGCCCTCGATGCCCCACAGCACGAAGGACGGGAACACCAGCAGGAACAGCAAGCCCATCACGAACTTGGAATGCTTGCGGATGACTTCGAACATGCGTGGACTCTCTGGGGGCAAAAAGAAAAGGCGAACTCGCCGTTCGCCTTTCTTGGGTGGTGGGTGCTGACGGTCTCGAACCGCCGACCTACGCCTTGTAAGGGCGCCGCTCTACCAACTGAGCTAAGCACCCCGTCTGGACGGAAATCAGTTCAAAGCATCCTTCAATGCTTTGCCGGGACGGAACTTCGGCACCTTGGCGGCCTTGATTTTAATCGCAGCGCCGGTGCGCGGATTGCGCCCGCTGCGCGCGGCGCGCTTGCCGACGGCGAAGGTGCCGAAACCCACCAGCGACACCGAGCCGCCTTTCTTCAGCGTCGTCTTGACGGCGCCGATGGTGGACTCCAGCGCGCGCGTGGCTGCGGCCTTGGAGATGTCCGCGTGTTTTGCAATGTGCTCGATCAGTTCAGTCTTGTTCACCAGGGGTCCTCGTTTCAGGAAAGGTTGATCCGGCAGCGCTCCATCGTTTCCTCCCGTGGCACTTGAATCGATGTTGTTGGTTCTCTCGCGCCTGCGAGGAGCTCGTGCAGCAGAGGCTCTGCTGCCGCGATGATTAGAGCGACCGGCCTGCGACGTGTCAATAAGGCGAATGGCGATACGACACCGTGAGCGGGAATTTTAGACAGATTTGGCGCTTGCGCCGTGATCGCGCGGCCTCGGTTGCACGAAGTTGCACGAAGCGAAATGTAAATGACTGCTGCGGTTGATGCAGATCAGAGCGTGCGCCGCGCCACTGCTACAACGCGTCGGCGACCGCGCGGCCCAGGTCCGCGGTGCCGGCGCTGCCGCCGATGTCCGGTGTGCGCGGCGCGCCGCTGGCCGGATCGAGCACGCGCTCGATCGCCGCGAGGATCGCGTCGTGCGCCGGCTTGCAGCCGAGGAAGTCGAGCATCAGCGCGCCGCACCAGATCTGCCCGATCGGGTTCGCGATGCCCTTGCCGGCGATGTCCGGCGCGGAGCCGTGCACCGGCTCGAACAGCGAAGGAAAGCGGCGCTCCGGGTTCAGGTTCGCGCTCGGCGCGATGCCGATGGTGCCGGTGCACGCGGGCCCGAGGTCGCTCAGGATGTCGCCGAACAAATTGCTCGCGACCACCACGTCGAAGAAGTCGGGGCGCTGCACGAAATGCGCGGTCAGGATGTCGATATGGAACTTGTCGACGCGCAGCTCCGGGTAGCCGCGCGCCATCGCCGCGACGCGCTCGTCCCAGTACGGCATCGTGATCGCGATGCCGTTCGACTTGGTCGCGCTGGTCAGGTGCTTCTTCGGCCGCGTCTGCGCGAGCTCGAACGCGAACTTCAGCACCCGATCCACGCCATGGCGGCTCATCACGGTTTCCTGCACGACGATCTCGCGCTCGGTGCCCTCGTACATGCGTCCGCCGATGCTCGAGTATTCGCCCTCGGTGTTCTCGCGCACGATCACCATGTCGATCTCGCCGGCGGCGCGCGCGCTGCCGTCGCGCCGCACCACCGGCGCAATGATGCCGGGCATCAGCCGCGCCGGCCGCAGGTTCACGTACTGGTCGAACTCGCGGCGAAACAGCAGCAGCGAACCCCACAGCGACACGTGATCGGCGATCTTCGCGGGCCAGCCGACCGCGCCGAAGAAGATCGCGTCGTGCGAGCCGATCCGGTCCTTCCAGTCGTCGGGCAGCATCTTGCCGTGGCGCTCGCAGTAGTCCCAGCTCGAGAAATCGAAATGGTCGAACTGCAGATCGATGCCGAACCGGCGCGCCGCCGCGTCCACCACCCGGATGCCCTCGGGCATCACCTCCTTGCCGATGCCGTCGCCGGCGATCACCGCGATTCGCTTCTTGCTCATGGTCCTGGGGTTTTCCTTTCGGATTGCTGTCGATGCGTCATCAAGGCAGCGCTGCCTGTGACGCGACCGTGGAGTTGGACGTCATCGCTGCGCACTGTGAACGAAGCGAAGCCATCCAGCATCGGTCGATTGTGCGGCTGCGCCCTGTGCGCCGCAATCGAACGAGGGTCACGCCGAAATTCACGTGACTTTCAGCGGTCGATCGCGGTTTCGCGCGCGCGCCCGCCCGGGCGCGCCATCGGGCGTATCACCAGGCTGACGCCGGCCGCGGTGAGCGCGGTACCGATCAGCGTCGCCGCGGTGATCGGTTCCGAGAACAGCAGCCAGGCGAGCAGCGCGGTGGTCGGCGGCACCAGGTACATCAGGCTCGTCACCGCCGCCACCGCGCCGCGCTGGATCAGCAGGTACAGCAGCGAGCTGCCGCCCAGCGTCAGCGCCAGCACCGACCAGGCGAGCGCGCCGACGAGCTCCGGGTTCCACTGCATGGTCTCGCGCTCGAACAGCGCGAACGGCAGCGTGACGAGCAGCGCGGCGCCGACCTGCACCGCGTTCGCGCTGCGCACGTCGCAGCGCGCGACGAAGCGCTTCTGGTACAGCGTGCCCGCGGTGATGCTGATCAGCGCCATCAGCGCGAGCGACAGGTTGACCCAGTTCGCTTCGCCGCCCCGCCCCATCCGGCCCGACACCACCAGCGCCAGGCCGGCGAAGCCGAGCACGACGCCGACTCCCTGGCGGCGCGTCACCTGCCCGCCGCTCGCCGCGAGCCAGACCACGGTCAGCACCGGCTGCAGGCCGACGATCAGCGACGACAGGCCGGAGCCCATGCCGGCCTTCACCGCGGCCCAGACGCCGCCGAGGTAGCCGCCGTTCATCAGCACGCCGGTCACCGCCAGATGCAGCCATTGGCGGCGCGTCGCCGGCCAGGCGACGCGCGAGGCCGCGGTCCACGCGAGAAAGCACAGCAGCGAGAGCAGGTAGCGCAGCGCCAGGAACTTCATCGGCGGCGCATACGGCATGCCGTAGCGCGCGACGATGAAGCCGGTGCTCCAGATCAGCACGAACACCGCGGGCATCGCGCGGGTGAACGCGTCGCCGCGCTCGGGCGTGGAAGGCGCCGTCAATTCACTTGACCCTGGCGCGGATTTCCGGCAGCGCCTTCTGCAGGTAGTACGCCATCGACCAGACCGTCAGCACCGCGGCGACCCAGATCAGCCAGGTGCCCCAGACCCCGGTGTCGAGCCAGCCGAACAGCCGGCCGTCGAACAGCAGCAGCGGGATCGCCACCATCTGCGACGCCGTCTTGAGCTTGCCGAGCATGTGCACCGCGACGCTCTTGGACGCCCCGATCTGCGCCATCCACTCGCGCAGCGCCGAGATCGCGATCTCGCGGCCGATGATGATCAGCGCCACGACCAGGTCGACCCGGCGCAGGTAGAGCAGCACCAATATGCTGGCGCTGACCAGGAACTTGTCCGCGACCGGATCGAGGAAGGCGCCGAACGACGAGGTCTGGTTGAGGCGCCGCGCCAGATAGCCGTCGAGCCAGTCGGTCGCGGCGAACAGCACGAACAGCACGGTCGCGACCAGGTTCTGCAAGCGCGCGCCGAGCGGCAGGTAGTACACCACGACGAGCAGCGGGATCGCGACGATGCGCGCCCAGGTCAGCAGCGTCGGCACGGTCAGGAACATGACCCTGATTGTGTCATGGCCGGCCGGCTCCGCTAGCGCAGCGCGCGGTAGATCTGGTCCGCCAGTTCCTTCGAGATGCCGTCGACCGTCGCGATGTCCTGCACGCTCGCGGCCGCCACGCCGCGCAGGCCGCCGAAGCGCTGCAACAGGCGCGCACGCCGCTTCGGGCCGATGCCGGGAATGTCCTCGAGCCGGCTCGCGCCGGTGCGTACGCGCGCGCGCCGCGCACGCATGCCGGTGATCGCGAAGCGGTGCGCCTCGTCGCGGATCTGCGCGACCAGCATCAGCGCCGCCGAGTCGTGCGCGAGCGTGGCTTTCGGGCGTCCGTCGGCGAACACCAGTTCCTCGAGCCCGACCTTGCGGCCCTCGCCCTTCTCGACGCCGACGATCAGCGAGAGATCGATCCCGAGCTCGGCGAACACCTCGCGCGCCACCGCGACCTGGCCGCGACCGCCGTCGACCAGCACCAGATCGGGCAGCCGCGGCCCGGCCGCCGCGTCGGCCGGTGCGGCTTCGGCGCCGGCGCCCTCGGTCGCCGCGTCGGCCTGGCGCATCGCCTCGACCAGCTTGCCATAGCGGCGCTGCAGCACCTGGCGCATCGCGGCGTAGTCGTCGCCGGGCGTGATGCCCTCGATCGTGTAGCGGCGGTACTCGGCGCTCTGCATCCTGTGCCCCTGGTACACCACGCAGGACGCCTGCGTGGCCTCGCCCGCGGTGTGCGACACGTCGAAGCATTCGATGCGCAGCAGGTCGAGCCGGTCCGGCGTGAGACCCAGCGCATCGACCAGCGCACGGGTGCGCGCCTGCTGCGAACCCTCGTCGGCGAGCAGCCGCGCGAGCGCGATGCCCGCGTTCTTTTGCGCCATCTGGAGCCAGACGCGGCGCGCGCCGCGCGGCTGGTGCAGCGCGACCACCTTCGCGCCGCTGCGCAGTGACAGCGCTTCGACCAAGGCGGCGCCGAGCGGCACGCTGGTGATCAGCGTCGCCGGCGGCGGCAGGTCGAGGTAATGCTGGGCGATGAAGGCTTCCAGCACCTGCGCCGCGATAGGCGCTGCGTCCCGCGGTTCTTCGCGCGGCTCATCGCGCGGTTCGCCCTGCACCTCGCCCGCCGTCGATGCGGACGCCTTGGCCTCGTCCGCGCCGGTGTCGTCACTGTCGATGCGCCAGACGCTCGCGGCGTCTTCGAGCTGGGCCGGAAAGTAAGCCCGGTCGCCCAGGTGCCGGCCGCCGCGCACCATCGCCAGGTTCACGCAGGCGCGGCCGCCGCGCACCTCGACCGCGAGGATGTCCACGTCCCGGTCCGACTGGTCGTACACCGCCTGCTGCTGCAGCACCCGGGACAGCGCGGCCACCTGGTCGCGCAGCTCGGCCGCCTGCTCGAATTCGAGCCGCTCCGCGTGCTGCTGCATGCGCGACTGCAACGCGGCCAGCACCTGCTCGGTCTCGCCCTGCAGGAAGCGCTCGGCATGCTGCACGTCCTGCGCATACGCATCGTGCGAGATATAGGCGACGCAGGGCGCCGAGCAGCGCTTGATCTGGTACAGCAGGCAGGGCCGGGTGCGGTTCGCGAACACCGTGTCCTCGCAGGTACGCAGCTTGAACGCCTTCTGCAGCAGCAGGATCGCCTCCTTCACCGCCCAGGCGCTCGGGAACGGGCCGAAGTAACGGTTGCGGCCGTCGACCGCGCCGCGGTAGTAGGCGATGCGCGGATAGTCGGCCGGCGAACGACCCTCGGACTCGGCCCGGCCGGCGCGGCCGCTGATCTTCAGGTACGGGTAGCTCTTGTCGTCGCGAAACAGGATGTTGTATTTCGGACTGAGCGCCTTGATCAGGTTGTTTTCCAGCAGCAGCGCCTCGGCCTCGGTGCGCACCACCGTGGTCTCGAGCCGCGCGATCTGGCTCACCATGTGGCCGATCCGCGTGCCGCCGTGGTTCTTCTGGAAGTAGCTGGAAACCCGCTTCCTGAGGTTGATCGCCTTGCCGACGTAGAGCACCTGGTCCGCCGCGTCGAAATAGCGGTACACCCCGGGCAGCGCCGGCAGCGCCGCGACCTCGCGCAGCAGTTGTTCGGAGTGTTCGGCGGACATACGGCGCGATTGTCGCGCCGATGTCCGACTGCCGCTTTCCGCGGCTTGGTGACAGCGTCGCTACCCGAGCTTTGCCAGGATCTGGCTCATCTCGGCCTTCGAAAACGCGCGCAACGACTGAGCGCGCAGGTTGCCCCCTGATTGGATCGCCAGACCAAACGCGCTGAACGACGCGTCGTCGGGCGCATCGAACAAACACACGATGTCGTACGCGCCGCCGATGCCAACCGTGTAATAAATCTCTTTCACTTTGACGCCGAATTTGCCGGCCAGTTCGGTCATCGCGTCCGCCCGCTTCACGGTGTCCTTGATCGAGCGGATTCCCTGATCGGTCAAGTTCACTAAAACAAGATAGCTGCTCATGA
>JAFECV010000083.1 GCA_018241985.1 Pseudomonadota bacterium
GCGCCTGTACGCGCTGACCTCGTCGCCCGGGCGCGTCGCCACGCTGCGCGCACAGCGCATCACGCCACTGCGCGGCGACCTGGACCGGCCGGCCAGCATGCGCCGCCTCGCCGGCATCGCGACCCGGGTGGTCTGCCTCGCGCCGCCGCCCGCCGAGGGCTGGGGCGATCCGCGCACCCGCGCCTTGACGCAGGTGCTGCGGCTGCGCTCGGCGCCGACGTCGCTCGTCTACGGCTCGACCAGCGGCGTGTACGGGGACTGCGGCGGCGCGCTGGTGGCCGAGAGCCGCATGCCGGCGCCGCATACGCCGCGCGCCTGCCGGCGCATCGCGGCCGAGCAGGCGGTGCGCTTTCTCGGGCGCGGCAGGGCGGGCGTGCGGGTCAGCATCCTGCGCATCCCGGGCATCTATGCGCCGGATCGCGCCGGCGGCACGCCGCGGGAGCGCCTCGAGAAGGGGACGCCGGTGCTGGCCCCGCAGGACGACGTCTACACCAGCCACATCCACGCGGACGACCTGGCGCGCGCCTGCGCGCTGGCGCTGTGGCGGGGGCGGCCGCAGCGGGTGTACAACGCGAGCGACGACACGCGGCTCAAGATGGGCGACTACTTCGACCTCGCCGCGGATCTGTACGGCCTGCCCAGGCCGCCGCGCGTGTCGCGCGATGCGGCGCGCGAAACCTTGCCGCTGGTGCTGCTGAGCTTCATGGGCGAATCGCGACGGCTCGACAACACCCGCATGAAGCGCGAACTGCGGCTCGCGCTGCGCTACCCGACGGTCGAGCAAGGCCTGCTGCCGACAGCCCGGCCGTAACGCGACGCATCGAGGAGCTCACGGCATGGACCTGCACATCGGCCGCAGTTTCGACGAACTGAAGATCGGCGACCAATTCGAAACCCGCCAGACGCTGACCGAGACGCATATCGTGCTCGGCGCGGGCCTGTTCGGCGACTTCAACCCGTTGCACGTCGACCAGTCGTTCGCCGCGGCCAGCCGCTTCAAGGGCCGTATCGCGCACGGGTATCTCACCAGCAACGCGATGGCCGCGCCGCTGGGCATGCTGTTCCACGGCACCGCGATCGCCTACGTCGAGCATCTGATCCGCTTCCTGCACCCGGTGCGCGCCGGCGACACGCTGGCGGTGCGCTGGACGGTGACCGCGCTCGACGCGAAGCCGCGGCATGGCGGCGGGCTGGTCACGCTCGCCGGGCGCTGCATCAATCAGGACGGCATCGAGGTCGCCAGCGCCGAAGCCAAGATGCTGGCGTACGACCGGGCGCACTGCCAACCCGCCGCAGCGCAATAGCCGGTACCCGCTGGCGCGGTCCGGACACGTGTGAGCAGCGGTGCTACGTCGCCTGGTACCAGGCGACGCCTTGCGCGTCCAGCGACGACCGGATCGCGCCGCGCAGGCGCAGATAGTTCAGGCAGGCGAGCGTCTCGCCGGTCGCCATGCCGAGCAGGCCGACGTCGGTTTCGCGGATCGGCCGTCCGAACAGCGTGCCGAACACATCGATCACGCGCTTGGGCTCGCGCAGCGTCTGCGTGAGGCGCTCGAGCAGGTTGCGCTGCGACGACGCCAGGTAGTCCAGCCGCGCGTGCAGGCCGCGAAAACACTCGTTGTGCGCCGGCAGCACCAGCACGTCGTCCGGCACCTCGCGCTTCACCTTGGCCAGCGATGCGAGCCAGTCGCCCATCGGATCGGCGTCGGGTTCGACCGGGAACACCGAGACGTTCGATGAAATCCTGGGCAGCACCTGGTCGCCGGAAATCAGCAGCTTGAGCGCGGGGCAATACAGGCACGCATGCTCGGGCGAATGGCCGTTGCCGACCACGACACGCCAGGGGTGCCGGCCGATCCGGATCTCCTCGCCGTCGACGAGACGGCGGTAGCTGTCGGGCAGCGGGTGGATCATGTTGCCGAAGCGCCCGAAGCGCGCGCGGTACGACTCCAGCGCCGGCTCCGGCCAGCCCGCCTGCCGGTAGAACGCCAGCGCCTCGGGCGGCGCCTCGCGCCCGCTGTCGGACACCATCACGCGGCAGTTCAGGTATTCGAGCCGTGTCATCCACAGGCGCAGACCGAACTTGCGCGTCAGCCAACCGGCCATGCCGACATGGTCGGGATGCATGTGCGTGACGAACACCCGCGTCATCTGCGTGTCGCCTGCGTTCGCGAACAGCTCCCGCCACACTTTCACGGTCTCTTCGTTGCGCACGCCGGTGTCGACCAGCGCCCAGCCGCCTTCGTCCTCGATCGCCCACAGATTGATGTGGTCGAGCGCGAACGGCAGTGGCATGCGCACCCAGAGCACGCCCGGCGCGACCTCCACCGTGCGGCCGCGTTCGGGCAGCGCCGTGAACGGATAGTCGAGCTTCGGTTTGCCGGGGGCGGCCTCGGGCTGCTGCGCTTCTTTCAAGTCGGTCTCCGATCGCCCGGTACGGGCGATGCCGTCATTGTGCCGCGCCGCCTGGGCGGGGGTTGACGCTCGATCCGCCCGACGATGGTGGGCCCGGTGGGATTCGAACCCACGGTCAACGGATTATGAGTCCGCTGCTTTGACCGCTAAGCTACAGGCCCCGGCGCGGGGATCGGCGGCCCGATTGTGCCCGATTGCATGGGGCTACCGGTGGTGGCTCAGCGCGTTGCTGACGAGCCGCGACGTGATGTCGACGATCTGGATCATGCGCTCGTAGGGCATGCGCATCGGGCCGATCACGCCCAGCGTGCCGACGACCTCGCCGTCGACCTCGTACGGCGCGCTGACGATGGACAGATCCTCGAACGGCACCGACTGGCTCTCGCCGCCGATGTAGATGCGAACGCCCTCGGCGCGGCTGGCGACGTCGAGCAGCCGCAGCAGTTGGGTCTTCTGCTCGAACAGCTCGAAGGTGCGGCGCAGCTGCCCCATGTCGCTCGCGAAGTCGCTGACCGCGAGCAGGTTGCGCTCGCCCGAGATCACGACCTGGTCCTGCGATTCGGTCAGCGCTTCCGAGCTGAGGTTGACCGCCGCCTGCATCAGCGCGGCGATCTCGCCGCGCAGGCTCTCGAGCTCCTGCTGCAGGCGCTCGCGCACCTGCTCGATCGCCATGCCCGCGAAATGGCGGTTGAGGTAGTTCGCGGCTTCCTGCAGCTGCGGCTGGGTGTAGTCGGTCTCGGTGAACAGCACGCGGTTCTGCACGTCGCCGTCCGGCGAGACGATGATCACCAGGAAGCGCCGCTCGGACAGGCGCAGGAATTCGATCTGCCGGAACACCGAGGTGCGCCGCGGCGCCATCACCACGCCGACGAAGTGCGACAGATTGGACAGCAGCTGCGCCGCGTTCGTGATCACCTTCTGCGGCTGGTCCTGCGTCAGCGTCGGCGCGGCCAGCTGTTCGCGCTGCGTGGTCAGCATGGTGTCGACGAACAGGCGGTAGCCGCGCACCGTCGGAACGCGCCCGGCCGAGGTGTGCGGACTGACGATCAGTCCCAGCTCCTCGAGGTCGGCCATCACGTTGCGGATCGTCGCCGGCGACAGCTCCAGTCCAGAGGCCTTCGACAGCGTGCGCGAGCCGACCGGCTGGCCGTCGGCGATGTAGCGCTCGACCAGCGCCTTCAGCAGCAGTCTTGCACGGTCATCGAGCATGGAACGATTCTAAGGGCGCATGGCGCCGGTCGCGGCGGCTCCGAGCCCGTCCCGACCGCTCTGCCGCATTCACAGCCTCTTACATTCTTCGTCCGTCGAAACCGCAGCGCCGTGCAGCCGATGCGTCAGCGGCCTACAGTTGGAGTGTCTGATCGACGTTGCTGTGCGGCGCTTACCAGGCCTTTATCCGCAACCAAGGAGTTGACATGAAGAAAACGCAATCACGAAATCCATGCATGCCCCGGGCGAGCCTGATGGCACTCACGCTGGCGCTGGGTGGCGCCGTGGGCCTGGCCGGCTGCACGACGACGCCGAACAACGCGCCGCCGCCTGCCTCGGCCGCGACGTTCGGTAGCCAGTCCCAACTGGACTCCGCCGCGCGTGAAACATTGAATCGTCTGTATCGGGTGGTACCGGGCTCGCGCGACATGGTGTCGCATGCGGCCGGTGTGCTGGTGTTCCCGCAAGTGATCGGCGGCGCACTGTTCGTCGGTGCCGAGCATGGCCGCGGCGCTCTGCTGGTCGGCGGTCGCGCGGTCGCCTACTACAGCACCACCGGAGCCTCGATCGGATGGCAGGCGGGCGGCCAGTCGAAGTCCGTGGTCTACGTCTTCAACACGCGTGATGCGCTGAAGCGCTTCCAGGACAGCAACGGATGGACGGTGGGGGCCGACGCCACGGTGGCGGTTGGTACCGTGGGCGCGAATGGTGCGATCAATTCGGAGACCGCGCAGCAGCCGATCGTCAGCTTCGTGATGAACAACGTGGGGCTGGAAGCCGGGGTGTCGCTGGGCGGCTCCAAGGTCACGCGCATCGTGCCCTGATGGCGTTGGCGGGTCATTGATCCGCCGGCCCGGCGCCCGACCCTGCGACTCGACCTGCACGCGCAGGGCCGTGTGAACAGGCCCTACTCGTGCGCGAGATGGCTCGCCGCGGTGACAAGCACGATACCGAGCAGCAGCCAGCCGATCTGCGCGACCGTGCCGCGCGCGGACAGGCGCTTTTGCAGCTGCGGGATCAGGTCCGCGAGCGCGACATAGACGAAGCTGCTCGCCGCCACCACCAGGAAATACGGCAGGAAGTCGTGCAGGCCGCTCAGCAGGCCGTAGCCGACCACGCCGCCGACAGCAGTCGCCCCGCCGGCGAGCGAGACCTTGATGGCCGCGATGCGCCGCGTGCCGCCGCTCTGGCGCAGCACCATCAGGTCGCCCATGTGGTGCGGCACCTCGTGCGTGAGCACCGCCAGCGCCGCGACCATGCCGAGCTGCAGACTGGCGGTGAAGGCGGACGCGATCAGCACGCCGTCGCCGAAGCAGTGCACGCTGTCGCCGGCGAGCACCGCCCAGCTGCCGGCGCGCGGCGCCGCGTGCTCGTGCACCGCGTGGTCGTGATCGTGCCCCGGTTCTTCGCCGTGTTCGTGGTGGTGTTCGTGGCCGTGGTGCCAGAGCTCGGCCTTGTCGAGCAGGAAGAAGAACACCAGGCCGGTCAGCAGGGCCATGAACAGATGCGCCGGCGCGAGCGGGCTCTCGAACGCCTCGGGCAGCAGGTGCATGAACGCGGTCGCCAGCAGCGCACCCGCGGCCAGGCTCAGCATGTGCTGGGTGTAGCCCGCGAGCGCGCGAAAGCTCAGCATCGCGGCGAGCCAGACGCTGCCGACGCCGGCCACCAGCGTGCCGATTACGATTGCTATCAATGTCATAGCTGAAGACGAAGAAGTATCAATGGCTGCAGCGATATTATGCGTGCATATCTTGCAAAGCGCCGCGGCCGCAGCCCGCGCGCTGGCGCGTGGGCGATGCTGCCGCATGCAAAGCGCCGCGGCCGCAGCCGGTATTGTGCCGGGTCTATACTCATTGGCCTGTTCCATCGTGGAATAAGAAGACTATCGTGGCACGATCGACAAGAGCGAAACCCGCCGCTGGCCGTGCGCCGGCCGCCACCGCGGTGCGGGCAGCGGCCTCGGGCGGCGCGCCGAACGGCGAGACCTGCACCCTGGTGCTGCAGGGCGGCGGGGCGCTCGGGGCCTACCAGGCCGGCGTCTACGAGCAGATGGCGGCGCACGGCCTGCGGCCCACCTGGGTCGCGGGGGTGTCGATCGGCGCGATCAACGCGGCGATCATCGCCGGCAATCCGCCCGAGCGCAGGCTCGATCGGCTGCATGAATTCTGGGATCTGGTGACCTCGCAGTTCCGCTTCATCATGCTGCCCGGAAACTACGGCAACGAGGCGCGCGAGCTGCTGAACGAGTCGCGCGCGGCGATGGTGGCCGCGCTCGGGGTGCCGGGGTTCTTCCGGCCGCGCGTGCCGCCGGCGCCGTTCCAGCAGCCGGGCACGCGCGGCGCGCTCAGCTATTACGACACCGCGCCGCTCGAGGCGACGCTCGAGCGGCTGATCGACTTCGACCTGATCAACACCCGCGACGCGCGCCACAAGGTGCGGCTGTCGGTCGGCGCGGTCGACGTGACCACCGGCAACTTCCGCTATTTCGACTCCAGCGCGCCCGAGGCGAGCGGGCGCATCGGCCCGCGCCACGTGATGGCCAGCGGCGCGTTGCCGCCGGGCTTTCCGCCGATCGAGATCGACGGCGCGTTCTACTGGGACGGTGGCCTGGTGTCGAACACGCCGCTGCAGTACGTGATCGACCAGCCGCGGCAGCACGACATGCTGGTGCTGCAGGTCGACCTGTTCAGCGCGCGCGGGCGCATGCCGCGCAACCTGAACGAGGTCGCCGAGCGCGAGAAGGACATCCGCTTCGCCAGCCGCACCCGGTTCAACACCGACCGCGTGACGCACGTGCAGTCGCTCGGCGCGGCGGCGCGGCGGCTCGCCGCGAAACTGCCGGCCTCGCTGGCGAACGATCCGGACCTCGCCAGGCTGACCAGCCTCGGCTCGCCGGCGGCGCTCACCATCATGCACCTGATCTACCGCAGCAAGCATTACGAGACGCAATCGAAGGACTACGAGTTCTCGCGCCAGACGATGCTGGAACATTGGCGCAAGGGCGCGGCCGACGTGCAGACCAGCCTGTCCGACCCGCACTGGCAGGCGCGCAGCCGCACGCCGGGCAGCCTCAACGTGCTGGACCTGACGCCGCAACTGAAGGTGCGCCGCAACCACGAGAAGGAGCCTTCATGAAGATCGAGGACGTGCGCAAGTCGGCGTATTCGATGCCGCTGACCAGCCCGAGCTATCCGCGCGGCCCGTACCGGTTCATCGACCGCGAATTCATGATCGTCACCTACCGCACCGACGCCGACGCGCTGCGCGCGGTGGTGCCCGAGCCGCTGGTGTTCGACGAGCCGCTGGTGAAGTTCGAGTTCATCCGCATGCCCGACTCGACCGGGTTCGGCGACTACACCGAGTCGGGGCAGGTGATCCCGGTCCGGCTCGGCAACGTGGCCGGCGGCTACTCGCACTCGATGTACCTGAACGACGAATCGCCGATCGCCGGCGGGCGCGAGATCTGGGGCTTCCCGAAGAAGCTGGCCGGCCCCTCGCTCGGCGTCGACAAGGACACGCTGGTCGGCACGCTGGACTACGGATCGGTGCGCATCGCCACCGCGACGATGGGCTACAAGCACGAGCGGCTCGATCCGGCGCCGGTGCTCAAAAGCATGCTCGCGGCGAACTTCCTGCTCAAGATCATTCCGCATGTCGACGCCACGCCGCGCATCTGCGAGCTGGTGCAGTACGAGCTGCAGGACGTGACGGTGAAGGGCGCGTGGTCGGGCCCGGCGGCGATCGAGCTGTTCGAGCACGCGCTCGCGCCGGTGGCGCGGCTGCCGGTGCGCGAGGTCGTCTCGGGCGTGCACATCCGCGCCGACCTCACGCTGGGGATGGGCCGCGTGGTGCACGATTACCTGGCATGACCCGCCGCGCTGGCCCGCGGATCGCTTTTTCAATGGAAGGATGCAGACCATGAAACTGAAGGACAAGATCGCCATCGTCACCGGCTCGGCCAGCGGCATCGGCAAGGAGATCGCCATCGTCTATGCGCGCGAAGGCGCGAAGGTGGTGATCGCCGACATGAACAAGGACGCGGCCGAGGCCACCGCGGCGGAGCTGCGCGGCGGCGGCGCGCAGGCGATGAGCGTCGCGATGGACGTCACCGACGAGGCCGCGGTGAACGCCGGCGTGGCCGAGGCGGTGAAGGCCTGGGGCGGGGTCGACGTGCTGGTCAGCAATGCCGGCATCCAGATCGTGCACCCGCTCGAGGAGTTCACGCTGGCCGAATGGAAGAAGCTGCTCGCGATCCACCTCGACGGCGCGTTCCTCACGACCAAGGCCTGCCTGCCGCACATGTATTCGAGCGGCCGCGGCGGCAGCGTGATCTACATGGGTTCGGTGCACTCGAAGGAAGCCTCGCTGCTGAAGGCGCCGTACGTGACCGCCAAGCACGGCCTGATCGGGCTCGCCAAGGTGGTCGCGAAGGAGGGCGCGAAGCACGGCGTGCGCGCGAACGTGATCTGCCCCGGCTT